>NZ_JBEXTV010000072.1:0-38234 GCF_040628835.1 Streptomyces sp. NPDC006134
TGGTACTGCAGGGGGGACCCTGTGGGAGAGTAGGACGCCGCCGAACAATTATTCCGGGGAACCCCGCATCGTATGATGCGGGGTTTTCCGCATTTCTGGCTCTGTATTTCTGTCCTGGTTTTGCTTTCGGGGTTCCAGGAGAGTTCCAGGATGAGTTTCAGGAGGGCTTCACCAGTCTTGTGTCGTAGGCCAGGATGACCGCCTGGACGCGGTCCCGGGCGCCGGTCTTGGCGAGGATGCGGCCCACATGGGTCTTCACCGTCGATTCGGCGAGGTGGAGACGCTCGGCTATCTCGGTATTGGTCCAGCCCTGGCCGATGACCGTGAGGATCTCGCGTTCGCGGTCCGTGAGGGTGGCCAGGCGGGGATCCGGGGCCGAGGCTGAGGTGGCGTCGGTGGTCTCCGTCGGCAAGTGGTGGACGTAGGCGTCCAGGAGACGGCGGGTCAGGCTGGGGGCCACCACCGCGTCTCCCGAGGCCACCGCCCGGATCCCGGAGAGGAGTTCCTCCGGCTGGGCGTCCTTGACCAGGAAGCCGGAGGCGCCCGCCCGCAGGCCGGCGTAGGCGTACTCGTCCAGGTCGAAGGTGGTCAGGATCAGGATGCGGGTGCGGTCGCCGGTCGCGACGATGCGGCGGGTCGCCTCGATGCCGTCGAGGCCGGGCATGCGGACGTCCATGAGGACCACGTCGGGGTGGTGTTCCGCCGCCAAGCGGACGGCCTCGCTGCCGTTGCACGCCTCGGCGAGCACGGTCAGGTCGTCCTGGCTCTCCAGGAGCATGCGGAAGCCGAGACGCTGGAGGGCGTGGTCGTCGGCGATCAGGACCGTCGTCACTGCGGGGTTTCCTCCGGGAGATGAAGATGGACGCGCCAGCCCCGGTCGGGGTGCGGGCGAGGGCCGGCCTCAAGGGTGCCGCCGTACAGGGCGGTTCGCTCGCGCATGCCGGGCAGGCCGCGGCCGTCGGAGGCGGTGAGTGCCGGGCCGCCGCGGCCGGTGTCGGTGATGGTGACGGTGGCGGCGCCGTTCTCCCCGTACTCCAGGACGATCTCGGACGTGGCTTCGGGGCCCGCGTGCTTGAGGGTGTTGGTGAGGGCTTCCTGGACGACGCGGTACACGGTGAGCTGGCGGCCCGGGGGAAGGGACGCCCGGCCGTGGACGGTCGTGCGGACCGGCAGGCCGGCGTTGCGGACGCCGCTGACGAGGTGGTCGAGGTCCGCGAGGGTGGGCTGCGGGGCCAGTTCGGCTTTCTCCTTCTCCTCCTCGCGCAGCACGTCCAGCAGGCGGCGGAGTTCGCCGAGGGCCTGACGGCTGGTGGTGCCGATGGCGTCGAGGGCCTGCGCGGCGCGTTCGGGGGACTTGGCGGCGGCGTAGCGGCCGCCGTCCGCCAGGCCCGTGATGACGGAGAGGTTGTGGCCGATGATGTCGTGCATCTCGCGGGCGATGCGGGCGCGTTCGGCGGCGGCGGCGAGCTGGGCCTGCTGGTCGCGTTCGATCTCCAGGCGGCGGGCGCGGTCCTCCAGCGCTTCCGTGTGGGAGCGGCGGGTGCGGACGGTGATGCCGATGAGGGCCGCCACCGCGATGGACGTCAGCTGGGAGCCGACCTGCTGGTGCCAGGTGCCTTCGCCGTAGCGGGCCACTGTCACGAAGACGGGGGCGGTCAGCAGGGGGGCCACCCACCACAGGGTGCGCAGGGGCAGGCGCAGGGCGATGTGGTAGACGAGGACGAGCTGGAGGAGGGCGGCCTGGAGGGCGGCGCCCGACCAGGCGTTGACGAAGGCCGCGGGCGCCATGAGGAGGAGGGCGGCCCGGGGGTGGCTGCGCCGCCAGAGGAGGGGGACGGAGAGGCCGAGGCTCAGGGTGAGGAGGAGCGCGTCCGGCACGTCCAGGTCGTGGGCGAGGGTGCGCCAGCCGCCGCCGTAGTAGTCGATGAGGGCGGCCGTCACCCAGAAACCGGTGAAGTGGGCGTCCCACAGCAGCGGGTGGCGCCGGTCGAAGGCGCGGAGCCGCCGGGTGACGCGGTGGACGTACTCGGTGAGGGGCTCGGCCGTCCGTTCTTCCGTCACGGGCTCCATGGTGGCGTCTTCGTCGGTCGTGCGGAACGCGGTGCGCATGCGTCCGATGCTCGCGCGGACGGGCGCCGGTGGCATCGGGCCGCAGGGCGGAATATGGAGTGAGGGTGTCGTACCGCAGTACTACGGTGGCCCGCATGAGTGCCTCTGCTCCCCGTGACCGGGTGGTCCGCGCGATACGCGCCGACGAATGGGCCGCCGTGAAGGAGATGCGGCTGACGGCGTTGCGGGATCCCCTCGCGCACCTCGCCTTCCTGGAGACCTACGAGGGGGCCGTCGCCCGGCCGGAGTCCTACTGGCGGGAGCGGGCGGCGGGGGCCGCGGAGGGGGCGGCCGGGGCGCGGCAGGTCGTCGCCGAGGTGCCGGGCGGGCCGTGGGCGGGGACGCTGACGGTGCTGATGGAGGAGGCCGGGACGACGGACTGGGCGGGGTGTCCCGTCGAGCGGCGCCAGGGGCATGTCGTCGGTGTGTACGTGCGGCCCGAGTGGCGGGGGACGGGGCTGGTCGAGGAGCTGTTCGACGCCGGGGTCGCGTGGGCGTGGGGGCGCGGTGCGGAGCGGGTGCGGCTCTTCGTGCACGAGGACAACGGGCGGGCGCGGAGCTGCTACCGGAAGCTGGGGTTCGTGCCGAGCGGGGTGACCCTGCCGATGCAGGGGGCGCCGGGGGAGAACGAGCTGGAGCTCGTGCTGGTGCGGGAGTGAAGTCTGGTACGGGGTGATCTGGTCGTGGGGTGATCTGGCGGGAGGGGCCCGGGGGCGGATGGCCCCCGGGGCGTCAGACCGGGAGCTCGGCGTCCGGCCAGCGGGCGCGGCCCTGTTCGCGGGAGCGGAGCAGGGCCATGGTCGGCAGGCCCTGGTCCTGGCCGGTGGCCAGCAGCTCCGGAAGCTGGGCGAGGGGGGCCACGGCGGCGACGTCGTCCAGGACGAGCGTCAGTGGTGGGTCGAGCCGACCGGAGGATGACCGTGCGGCCATGCGCCGGCCGTGCTCGACCACGTGTGAGACCAGGGCGGTCAGCAGAGGCATCGCGCCCGGGTTCGTCCTGGGGTCCTCGATGGATTCACCTACCACGTAAAGGGTTCCCCCTTCGTGGAGGAAGGAATCCAGGGCGGCGGCATCGGTTCGGTGCGGAGTGCAGGACTCGCGGACGTTGACGGTGAAGAGGGCGGACAGGGCACGGGTCGTCAGCTGCTGCGCCATGTCCCGGCGTTCGGGGTGGGCGGTGAGGGCCGCTTCGAGCTCGCCCGCGGCGCCGGGTGCGGCCTTCGGATGCGTACGGAGGACGCGTACGGCGTCCTGGATCTGGGTGCCCTGGGACCAGCGGTGGACGTGGCGGACGGTGCGGCCGTCGACGGCGGCGGCGTGGAGGTAGCTGCGCAGGAGGATCTCCGCGGTGTCGCCGATCGCCTGGTCGAGGCGGGCGGTGGGACGGACCGGGGTGAGGAGTGCCGCGGCGCGTGCCGTGGCCGTCGGCCGGTCCTCGCAGCCCGCCGTGGGGGACCAGTGGAGGCGGGCCGGGGTGTCGCACAGGTGGGTGGGGTCGTAGAGGAGGGCCGGGCCGAGTTTGGCGCGGGCGTCCTTGGTGGCCTGCCACAGGGCGGGGTTGGAGGTGACGACGAGGGCGGGGCCCGCCGCGTCCAGGACGGCCTGCGCGGCGGTGGCCTGGCGGCTCTCCCTCGGACCCAGGAGGATTTTCTCCCATCGGGCCGGTTGGGCCGGTGGGGCCGGTGGGGCCGGTTGGGCTGGTGAGATCGGCTGGGCCGGCTGGGCTGGTGGGACCGGTTGCTCGTCGGCCGGGAAAGGAGCGGTGGGGAGTGGCGCCGGTGCGGCCGGGTGGGTGGTGGTGGCCGGGACGGTCCGCGGGGGCTCCGGGGCCGTCCTCGGGGTGGGGACCTCGTGGTGGGCCGGGGCCGGGGACGGGGACGGCGGGGTGTGGGCCGGGGCCGTCTGTGCCAGGGGTGCCTGTGCCGGGGCCGGTCCGAGGGCTCCCGTCGCCTTCTCCGTACGCCGTCGCTGCCGTACCGCGCGCCAGCGGGCCAGCGTTCCCATCACGAACACCGTCAGCACGAGCAGCACCATCAGTTGGCTGATGAACAGGCCCCAGAACAGGCCGTACCCGGAGAGCTGGGAGGCGGGGGCCTCGGGCCAGGCGCCGGGGATGTCGTGGGGCTGCGCGACGAGGTGGCGCATGGCCAGGGGGGTGCGGGCGAAGGTGACGCCGCTGGGCCACGAGCCGTGCGCGAACCAGCCGGCCAGGCCCGTCGCCGTCCACACCAGCAGGGTCATGCCGAGGAGGAAGGCGAGTATGCCGACGAGCAGTCCGTCGGGGATGCCGCCCTGCGCGCCGCGGTGGTCGTCCCGTCTCACGTCTGCGCTGCCTCCCCTGCCCCTACGCCACCGTCGATTCGGACGTGTCGCCGATGTGCTGCTCCATGAAGGCCGCCGCCCGCTCCTCCGCCTCCAGCTCGGCGGCGCGCAGGGCGTCGTCCGCGAGGTCGGCGGAGGACTCGGTCATCGCGCGGTCGGTGAAGACCAGGGGGCGTTCGGTCTCGGTGACCAGGTGTTTGACGACCTGGACGTTGCCGTTGACGTCCCACACCGCGATGCCGGGGGTGAGGGTGGGGATGATCTCCACCGCCCACCTCGGCAGGCCCAGGACGCGGCCGGTGGCCCGTGCCTCGTCCGCCTTCTGGGCGTAGATCGTCCGGGTCGACGCCATCTTCAGGATCGCCGCCGCCTCCTTGGCCGCCGCGCCGTCGACGACGTCGGAGAGGTGGTGGACGACGGCGACGAAGGACAGGCCGAGCCGGCGCCCGAACTTCAGCAGCCGCTGGAAGAGCTGGGCGACGAACGGGCTGTTGATGATGTGCCAGGCCTCCTCGACCAGGAAGATGCGCTTCTTCCGGTCGGGGCGGATCCAGGTGTGCTCCAGCCACACGCCGACGATCGCCATGAGGATCGGCATGGCGATGGAGTTGCGGTCGATGTGGGAGAGGTCGAAGACGATGAGCGGCGCGTCCAGGTCGATGCCGACCGTGGTCGGGCCGTCGAACATGCCGCGCAGGTCACCGTCGACGAGGCGGTCCAGGACCAGCGCCACGTCCAGGCCCCAGGCGCGTACGTCGTCTATGTCGACGTTCATCGACTCGGCGGACTCCGGCTCGGGGTGCCGTAGCTGCTCGACGATGTCGGAGAGGACGGGCTGGCGTTCGACGATGGTCTCGTTGACGTAGGCGTGGGCGACCTTGAGGGCGAAGCCGGAGCGCTCGTCGAGGCCGTGGCCCATCGCGACCTCGATGATGGTGCGCAGCAGGGCGAGCTGGCCCGTGGTCGTGATCGCCGGGTCGAGGGGGTTGAGGCGGATGCCGTGGTCCAGGGCGGCCATCGGGTCCAGCCGGATCGGCGTTATCCCCAGTTCCTGCGCGATGAGGTTCCACTCGCCGACGCCGTCCTCGCCCTGGGCGTCCAGGACGACGACCTGGCGGTCGCGGAAGCGGAGCTGGCGCAGGACGTACGTCTTCTCCAGCGCCGACTTGCCGTTGCCGGACTCGCCGAGGACCAGCCAGTGCGGGGCCGGGAGCTGCTGGCCGTAGAGCTGGAACGGGTCGTAGATGTAGCCCTTCCCGGAGTACACCTCGCGGCCGATGATGACGCCGGAGTCGCCGAGGCCGGGCGCGGCGGTCGGCAGGTAGACCGCCTGTGCCTGGCCCGTGGACGTGCGCACCGGGAGCCGGGTGGTCTCGACCTTGCCGAAGAGGAAGGACGTGAAGGCGTCGGTGATGACGGACAGCGGGTCCCGCATCAGGGCATCAACCCCTACCTTCGGATTCCGGTGGCGAACGGGAGGGTGTTCACGAAGGCGCGGTGGTGCTCGCGGTCGCACCACTCCAGCTTCAGGTACGACTTGCCGGCCGAGGCCCTTATCGTCCGCTTGTCGCGGGCCAGGGCCTCGGGGGAGCGGGAGGAGACGGTGATGTAGCCGACCAGGTTGACGCCGGCCGCGCCGCTGGCGAGGTCCTCGCCGCGCTGGTCGAGGCGGGAGTGGGCGGCGATGTCGCGGGGGTCGACGGTCCGGTTCATCTTGGCGGCGCGGGACGCCTCGGCCTCGTCGTTCGTCTTCTCGGTCAGCATGCGCTCGATGGCGACCTCGGTGGGTTCGAGGTCCATCGTGACGGCGACCGTGCGGATGACGTCCGGGGTGTGGACGAGGAGCGGCGCGAGGAAGTTCACGCCGACCGGGGTCATCGGCCACTCCTTCACCCAGGCGGTGGCGTGGCACCAGGGGGCGCGGGTGGAGGACTCGCGGGTCTTGGCCTGGAGGAAGGTGGGTTCGGTCGCGTCCAGCTCGGCCGGCCAGGCGTTGCGCTTGGTCATCGCCTGGATGTGGTCGATGGGGTGGTCCGGGTCGTACATGGAGTGGATGAGGGAGGCGAGCCGGCCCTGCCCGAGGGGCTGGCGGACGCGGATGTCGGCCTCCTGGAGGCGGGAGCAGATGTCCGTCAGCTCGCGCGCCATGACGACGGCCAGTCCCGCGTCGCGGTCGAGCTTGCGGCCGTTCTGCGGGCGGGCGGCGCGGGCCATGGCGTGCGCCTCGGCGGCCAGCTCGCGCGTGTAGTGCATGCAGGCGACGAGGTAGGCGCGGTGCTGCTCGCTGCTGGTGGACACCATCGACAGCAGCTGGTCGTACGACTGCTGGAGCCAGCCCGGTGCCCTCTCGTCGCCGCGGACGGCGACGTCCTTGGCGTGGGCGTCCGGGTCGGCGGGCAGGGTGCGGGCGAGCATCTGGATGCGGGTGACGAAGCCGTCGCCGTTGGCCACGTGCTTGAGCAGGGTGCCGAAGCGGTCGACCAGGGCCTCCTGGTCCTCGGAGTCGCGCAGGCCGACGCCGGGGCCCTCGATCTCGATGGCGGCCGTGACCGTCTTGCGGTCGGCGTGCAGGAGTACGGCGATCTCGTCGGGTCCGAAGGGGGCGGACAGCCAGGTGATGCGGCCGATGCCGGGCGGCGGGCCGACCTCGATCTCCCGCCCGTCGAGGCGGGTGCCGGCCTCCATGGCGCCGGAGCGGTAGGTGGCGCCCTGGCGCAGGATCCGTTTGTAGCTGCGGTTGATCTCGAACCACTTGTAGAACGTGCGGTGCTTGTACGGCACGTAGACCGCGGCCAGCGCGAGCAGCGGGAAGCCCATGAGCAGCACGATGCGCAGGGACAGCACGGGGACGAGCAGGCCGCACATCATGCCGAGGAACGCGCCCACGACGATCAGCGCGATCTCGCCGGTCTCGCGGTTGCGGCCGACGATCGCGTTCGGCCGGGCGCGGCCGATCAGATATGTCCGGCGGGGCGTGACCGGATGGGACACGTGGGACTCGGTCGTCAACGCCCTTCACCTCCCGTGCGGTTGGTACTGCTGTTGCGGGTGTTGCTGGCGTGAGGGGTGTTCACCGGGCTGCTCGAACGGGGCGCGGGTGCGGCGGAGGGGACAGGTCCGCCGCCGTTCGCGGTGCGTGCGCTGTGCGCGGCGACCCCGCCGGCGGCGGGGTTGGCGGGGCGGGGCGAGGACGACTGGGCGCCGCCCTGGCCGTTGTGGTCGGCGCGGGAGCTGTGGGTCTTGATGCCCTGCGCGACCAGGGACGCCGGGGAGCTGATCACGGCCGCGGCCTTGCCCTCGGCGCCCTGCATGAGACGGTTGTTGCGGGAGCCGGCGATCTCGTCGCCGAAGCCCGGGACGAAGCGGTAGATCATCGCCGAGGCGAAGATGGCGAGCAGGATGATCGCCAGCCCGGAGACGACGGCGGAGAACGCGCCGGGTCCGTCGTCGGCGGAGAGCGCGCCGGCCAGGCCCAGGACGATGACGATGACGGGCTTGACCAGGATCACGGCGATCATGATGCCCGCCCAGCGGCGGACGTGTCCCCACAGGTTCTTGTCGACGAGCCCCGCGTAGACGACGGTGCCGAGCAGGGCGCCGACGTAGAGCAGGGCGGCGCGGATGACCAGCTCCAGCCAGAGCACGCCGGCGGCGAGGATGGAGACGAGGGAGACGACGATCAGCATGATCGGGCCGCCGCCGATGTCCTCGCCCTTGTCGAGGGCCTCCGAGAACGTGCCGAAGAAGGCGTCCGTCTGATCGCCGGTCGCCTTCGCCAGGACGTCCGTGATCCCGTCGGTCGCCGAGACGACCGTGTAGAGGATCAGCGGCGTGAAGGCGGAGGCCAGGACGGTGAGCCAGAGGAAGCCGATGGCCTCCGACAGGGCCGTGGACAGCGGGACGCCGCGGACGGCCCGCTTGGCGACGGCCAGCAGCCACAGGAGGAGGGTGAGGACCGTCGACGCGGCGAAGACGACGGCGTACTGCTGGAGGAACTTCGGGTTGGTGAAGTCGACGTTGGCGGTCTCCTGCACGGCGTCGCTGAGCTTGTCGACGGTCCAGGAGGCGGCGTCGGCGCAGCCCTTGGCGAGGGAGGAGAGGGGGTCGAGGGTGGAGGTGGGGTCGTTGAGGAGGGAGTTGCCGTCGCGGGGGCTGGGGCCGTCGGAGGGGGTGTCGCTTTCGCAGTATTCCTTGGCGGGGCCGCGGATGAGGTCGCAAGGATCGTTGCTGTCCGTCGGTTGGGGGGTGGGGGCCGCGAAGGCACGCGTGGCCAACACCATCGTGACGGTTTGGACGGTGGCAACGGCAGCCGTGAGCTTGAGGAAGCGGTGGCTAGCGCGCATAGGTGAACCCTCCGTACTCCTCGACGGCCTTCGTCATGTCGTCGGCGGTGGAGGCCCTCTGGTCGCGGCCGACCGGCACCGGTCCGTCCTTCTGCTGGAAGTCGGTGACCTTCCAGTCGTTGTCGACCCACTTCAGCTGATACGTGGTGGTGTACCAACTCTCGGTCACCGGGTTGGTCGAGTTCTCCCCGGACAGACCGAAGAGAGACGTGTACCAGACCTCGACGGTGGCGCTGTCGGCGCTGGATGCCGTGACTTTGGTGCCCACGGGAACGACACGGGAGACGAAGGTCTGACCGGCCGGTGCTCTGCCGTTCTTGTCGAGACCGATATTGGTCAAGAAACCCTCGCTCGAGTACGCCTTGTCCAGGTCCGTCAGCCGGGCGGCAGCGACATCCGGGGCATAGACGGTGCTGACGATCTCGTGCCGTCTTGCTTTGTCGAACATGTCGGCCGAGCCCAGCGCGACGGAGTAGTTGGCCGCCGCGCTCTGCGCACCCTGCTCGTCATGGGCGTACCCGGTCGGAATCCCGCCCGCCACAGCCTTCACCGGCCGCTCCCCGGACGGTGCCGTCGCCGACGTCTCCGGCTTGTCGGTGGTTCCGGTCGCCTCCGGTGAATCGTCTCCTCCACGGTTCGCGAAGGCGATCGCGGCGATCAGGAGGACCACCACGCCGACCACCGTGACCAGGCTCCGCGACGACGACGTACGGCCGCCGCGGCGCGCGCCGCCGTACACGTCGCCGCCTCCTTCGGGCAGGCGTGTGCGCGTCTGGCCCGTGCCGCCGTAACCGCCGGAGGCCTGGTGCTCGTCCCCGAGACTCATGCCGTGTACGCCCCCTCGATGTCGTGCGGACACACCTCGTACCGAATGCCGTAGCAGTACGACGGTAGCCGTGCTGGTTCCCGCGCGGGCGCGGTGTGGTGACTCGACATCAGGGAAACGCAACCTCAGCCGGTGGGCACGACGGGCGGGTGGGTGGGGAGGGACCGGGCGTGCCCGGAGGGACTGATGGACTGCGGACCCGTCTACACGGCCATGCCGTACACGATGGTGAAGAGCGTGCCGAGCGATCCGATGATGAAGACGCCCGTCAGGCCCGCGATGATGAGTCCCTTGCCCTGCTCGGCGCTGAACGTGTCGCGGAGCGCGGTGGCGCCGATGCGCTGCTTGGCGGCGCCCCAGATGGCGATGCCCAGGCAGAGGAGGATGGCGACCGCCATGACCACCTCGATCATCACCTTGGCCTCGTTGCCCAGGCTGCCGAAGGGGCCCCAGTCCGGAGCGATCCCGCCGATGATGGTGTTGATATCTCCCTTATCGGCCGCAAAGAGCATGTAAGTCACCGCCCCTGTTGGGTAGTTCCGCATCCCCTGCGGTCGTGCAGAGGTCAGACCTCATTCTCGCCGACATTGTCGCTGCCGTATGTCGACTTGGCGTCATTGATTGGCAGGTTTCGTGCGAACACCTTGCCGCCGGTCCGCATCCACCCCTCAGGGTGGTGTGGTCCGGCGACCAAAGGGGCGCATGGTTACTCTGTGTATCACGGAAGGTTACTCCAGGCAATGAGATCTGGGCGGAACCTGTCACGTGGTTTCGTCGTTAGGCCCTTCTACGACCCCGCGAAGTGGTCGAACTCACCCGCCCGTACGCCGCGCACGAAGGTGTCCCACTTCTGACGGTCCGTCGTGACCACGGTGTCCGGGGCGCCGGCCGCGTGGACGCGGACGGGGGCGTCGGCGTCACCCTCATGGGGGAAGGAGACACGAAGGTCCGTCGCCCGGGCCGCTCGGGGGTCCGCCTTCAGCGCCGCGAGCAGATCACCGAAGGCGGCCGGGGTGGCCGTGAGTATGGAGCCGGTGGGGTCGCTGCTCTCGGTGAGATGGACGCCGTTGCCGGTGGCGGCGACGTGGACGCAGGATTCGCCTTCGCCGCAGTACGAGGACTTCTGCCAGTGAACGGGGAGCATGGCTTCACTGCCTCTCAGATGGACTGGATGACGCGGTGGATGAGGGCCCGGGACTCGAGCTCGATCAGGCTGAGGGCCATGAGGCGGTCGAGGATCTTGCGGTACTTGTCGAGCTGGGCCTCGGCGTGCAGCAGGACGATGCCGTGGGACTGGTCGAGCTGGACGGTGTCGAGCGGCGGTACGGGGCCGTGCACGTAGTAGATGGGCTGCCCCGCTCCGGGATAGCCGCCCGCGTCGAAGGGGACGACGTGGATCGAGATGTTCGGGTGCTCGCTCATCTTGAGCAGGTGCTTGAGCTGCCGCCTGGCCACGTCGCGCCCGCCGAACTTCATGTGCAGGGCCGCTTCGTGAATGATCGCCCGGTACGGGGCCGGGTTCTTGCGGAAGAGCACGGCCTGGCGCTTGATGCGGAACGAGGTCCGGTGTTCCACCTCGGGGGGTGACAGTTCGGGAACGACCTGGCGGAACACCTCCCGGGCGTGGTCGAGCGTCTGGAGGAGGCCGGGGATTCCGGAAGTGTGAGCGGTTCGCAGCGCGGTGCCGTGGTGTTCCAGCTCCGCCAGATCCAGCAGGCCCGGCGGCAGGATGTCCCGGTACTCCTCCCACCAGCCGCGTCGGCGCTCACCGGTCATTCCTGCGAGTGCCTCGACAAGGTCCTTGTCGGGGCACTCGTACTGGGATGCCATGGCCCGCACGCGGTCGGCGCTCACCGGCAGGCGCCCCGTCTCCATGTTGCTGATCTGGGCTTGCTTGATACCGAGGAGCCGTGAGGCTTCCGTCGAGGTCAGGCCGGCGCGTTCGCGCAGCTTGCGCAGTTCGGCGCCGAAGCGGAGCTGCCGCGCCGTGGGGTTGGTTCTCACGGGCATGCCCGTCGCTCCTCCGTACCGCTTGTCACCCACACAGGTGGAAGAAGTAGTTATAGCCCTCATTGGGATAAATAAATTATTCCCTGCTGCTAGTTTGATCCCGGGGCCCCCGCCCAGAAGCGCACCGGTCGACGGACCGGCAGGCCACTGGGCTCTCGCATGCAGGATCTCCAACTTTCCGCAGTGACAGGAGACTTCCATGGCCACCGTAAACCCGTCCTGGGGCTACACCCTCCACCTCCCGCACGATCCACGCGCACCGGGGATCGCCCGCGCGACCCTCCGCGCCGCCCTCGCCGCTCATGGCCTCGCGGGGCTCACGCCGACCGCGGAGCTGGTGGCCGCCGAGCTTCTCGCCAACGCTCATCTGCACACCGCCGGTCCCTACTCCCTGCGCCTCCTGTCGCGGGGGCCGGGGCGGCTGCGGGTGGGGGTGTGGGACACCGACCCGCGGGTGCCGCCCGGCTTCCGCGGGGGCCGGGGGGAGGCGGCCGGTCCGGCCGGTGCCCCCGTTCCCCCGGACGACGGCGAGAGCGGCCGGGGGCTGCACCTGGTGCGGGCCTGTGCGGACGCCGTCGGCGTCTCGGTGCTGCGGGAGCTCGGCGCGTCGAAGGGCGGGAAGCTGCTGTGGGCCGAGTGTCAGTGGGATGGCCTAGCGTGATGGTGAGCGCTCGGAGGGTGAGGGAGGGGGTGACGGGCAAGGTTGGGCGACGGCTCAGGAAGGCTCCCGGTCTGTGCGCAGAGCGCGACGCACAGGCCGGACAGTACGGTGGATTCGACGCCGAGCGGGATGCCGGACCTCCCAGCGAACCCGCTCGTGTGGACGGAGGCACTGGCGAGGCGGCGGGAAGGAATCGGGCGGCTATGGCTGCGGCACCGGAAGCACGGCATCCTCTGCGTCCGCGTCCCGAGGCGCTGCGCGCGGTCGCCGAGAGGATCTCGAGGAATCGACGGGTCTGCGGGCGCTGTTCGGTGTCCGGTCCGTTCCACTGCCACGCCCCTGGTCGGCCTTGTGAAGGGGCGCGTTGAGCGGGGGACTGCCTTGCCGGCATCAGGCTGTTGTGTCCGAACCCGCCGTGTCCAGGGCCGGTGTCTCCGCTCCGGCGGTCTCTCGTCTGATCGATGGCCTCGCGTCCTCGGGTGAGGAGGCATCGATCGCGCTCCGCACCGCGCGGACCGAAGGCCGTCGCCAGGTCCGGGAATCGGCCCGCCACCGAGCTCCCGACACCGACGGCAAGTGATCATGGATCTGGGTGGAGAACTGGCCATCTTGCACTCGGACAAACAGGACGCTGCCCTGGCCCGGAAGAAGATCTCCGGCCACCACCCGCTCGGGGATTCGTCGGCCATGGCCCGGAAGGAACCGGTGAACCCCTCGCCGCTCTCCTCGGACTCGGTAATACGTGCTCGAGCGCCGTCGGCCGCCCCATCGCCAAACTCGAGTTCCCCACCGGCTGCGGGCGCGGGCGAGGGCGAGGGCCACATCCGGGCCGTCCGAGCAAGGGAGCTTGCGAGCGTCACATGGCGCTGAGACAGCGTCGGCCAGTTGACGCCGAACTGGGAGGGGCAGCGTGGGCGAGGGCGAGACCATGGACATATCGACGGACGGCCTGAAGTCGGCCGCACCGATCTTCCATCGTGAGAGCGAGGCTCTGCGTAAGGCGGCCCACGCGCTGAGCACGACACTGGACGGCCTGGGTGCCCCGTGGGGCGGGGACGAACAGGGCAAGGAGTTCGAGAACGCCTACGCGCCGAACCGCGAGAAGGTCGAGAAGGCCGTCGCCATCCTCGTGGAGGGACTGGCCGGCATCGGTGACGCGATGAAGGGCATGGCCGATGGCCACATCGACAACGAGCGCCTGATCGAGGGCATGTTCACTCAGGCGGGTCGCAAGGGCGACCGCTGATGGGTGCGTTCGAAGAGGCGAAGGAGTACCTCGTCGAAGCGTTGGGCATGTGGTGGCCGGACGCCGACGAGGACAGGCTGCGGGAGGCCGCCGGGGTCTGGCGGACTTTCGCCGACGCCGTCCACGATGTCACCGGTGCCACCCACATGGCGGCCCGGGACGTCATCGAGAACAGCAAGGGTGACTCGATCGAAGCCTTCGACGAGTTCTGGCGCCGCTACCGCCACGGCAACAAGGGCTGGCTGAAGGATCTGGAGGACTCGGCCCGCGCCATGGCCAAGGCGCTGGACGACTACGCCGACGACATCCGGAACGTCAAGAACCAGATCGACACCCAGCTCGAGATCGCTGCCGCAGTCATCGTCGCCGGCCTCGGCCTGGCACTTGTCACCGGTGGTCTCGCCGCCGGCGCCGGTGCGACGGCTGCCGCCACCATCGTGGACCTCGCGGCTTCCTTGGGCGTCTCCGTCTCCGCCGGTGTGGCCCGCCTCGCCGCCACGACCCTGGTCGGTGTCTGTTTCGGCGGCATCGAATCCATCACCGTCGATCTGGCCGTCGCCCAGCCGCTGCGCATCAAGCACGGTCTCCAGGACGGGTACAGCATCGAACAGGCCCAGGAGGCCGGAGCCACCGGCGCCCTCTTCGGCGGCGTTTTCGGAGCCGGGGCAGGGGCCTACCAGGGCATCAAGGACGCCGGCGGCATCAAGACCGCTCTCAACGGCATCAACCTCAACGTCCGTGGCCCCGTCCTGGCGACACCGAACGGCGGCATACCCGTCGGATCTGCCGGCCGGCCGCTCCTGTACCCGAATGCCTCCGGACTCGACGAGCACTGGCTGTTCGCCTGGAGTGACATACCTGCCGAGCAACGAGCGAAGATATACGCTGGGAACAGATTTAATAATGAAAATTACCCGCGCTACCCGGCCAACGAGGTTCATCTGGCGAATGGGAAGAGGCTCGACTCGTACGTGCCGGGCAAGGAGATCGTGTCCCGAAAGTACACTCAACTGGCGGAAGTCGAACTGAAGACAGCGCGTGGCTACCTCGACGAGATGCTGAGCAAGTATGCGCCGGACACTGTCATCCGGAGCAATAAATACCCAGGGCTAGATGGAGAGCCGCTCACAGGCGACATGATCCTTGAGGTGCCCGTGCAGAACCGTGCGATTCCGGATGAGATCATCGAATATGCACAGGAGCTGAACATTATGATTCGCGACAGCGCGGGCCACATCTACACGTAGCGAAGGGTTGCGGTTCATGTCTTTGTTCTACTGTCAGCGATGGAATAACCGGTTCGACAAGCCGATTAAGCAGATCACTGCCGAGGAGGCCGAACGGCGCCATCGGGCAGGAGAGCCCTATGCGGTCGCGCCACAGACCGGCGACTCTGCGCGCGCGGATCGCAGTATCGAGCTTGCCCTGCGAAGTGGCCATGTGCGCGTGTACTTCTATGATGAATACGGACGCGTGTCCTTCCTCTATATCTTCAGTCCACGCGGCGAAAAGCTGTTCCTGGGGGGAATTGTCAGCTACGACTACGGGGAAGCTGCCGAGTATCTCGGAATGTCGCAGAGTGTAAGGGTGCAAAAGGACGAATATTGGCCAGAAGGAACTGGCCTGCGGACCGTGCAAGACGAACGGACCGGAGAGTCGTTCCAGCAGGAGCTCTTCCTTGCCGAGGGGCAGAGTTTCGACGATTACTGGGAGCAGGTCCCCGCGTTCGGGGACTATGCATCCATCGCCCGCGCGGAGCGCAGTAAGCCTCCCATCCCGTTCGGCTGACAAAGCCGTCTCGTGCGCATCGGGCCGAGAGGCTTTGGGCTCGTGCGCGGGGCGCGGTTCCGGGTGTGCCGAATCCGTCTCGGGTGAGTGCCCCACGGCGCGGGGCCCGCCTCTACACTGACGGCCGGCGGTGGAGTCCCGATCGGTGAGGGGCGGTTGACGGTGCGTAAGGCGTGGCTCGTGGCGACCGCTGTCGTGGGTGGCGGTCTGGCGTTCGTGATGCTGCTCGTCGTCGGCGTGTACGTGGCCGCCGGTAATCTCGCGGGCGGTCTGAGGGGCGCCGCCAAAACGCTGGCCAAGGGGTCGGTGCCCGCTGCGTACCAGGGGCTCGTGCAGAAGTGGGGCAACCTCTGCCCGGCCATCAACCCGGCCCTGCTCGCCGCCCAGCTCTACCAGGAGAGCGGGTTCGACCCGACCGCCAAGAGCCCGGCGGCGGCACAGGGGATCGCGCAGTTCATCCCCGGGACCTGGGCCACGCACGGGATCGACGGGGACGGGGACGGCGACCGGGACGTGTGGGACCCCGCGGACGCGATCCCGTCGGCCGCGTCGTACGACTGCACGCTCGCGAAGTACGTGAAGGACGTCCCCGGGAACCCGACCGAGAACATGCTCGCCTCCTACAACGCGGGCGCCTACGCGGTGATCAAGTACCAGGGCGTGCCGCCGTACGAGGAGACGCGGAACTACGTCAAGACGATCACGACGCTGGAGAAGAGCTTCGCCGCCCCCGTCACCCGCGTCGACCCCTCCGAGCAGGCCGCCGGGGCCATCGCGTACGCGCAGAAGAAGCTCGGCACGCCTTATCTGTGGGGCGGCAACGGCACCGCCGACCAGGGCGGCCGGTTCGACTGCTCGGGGCTGACCAAGGCCGCGTACGAGAGCGTCGGGATCACGCTGCCGCGGGTGGCCAACGACCAGTACAACGCGGGACCGCACCCGAAGCGGGACGAGCTGCTCCCGGGCGACCTGGTGTTCTTCTCGGACGACCTCACCGACTCGCGGGCCATCCGGCACGTGGGTATTTACGTCGGCGGCGGGAAAATGATCAACGCGCCCCGTCCGGGGGCCGTCATCCGGTTCGATCCGATCGACACCCCGGACTACTTCGGGGCCACCCGGGTCACCGAGGATGGCGCGAAAGCGCTCCCCACCACGGTGTGAACCGAACGTGAAACCCTGCCCTGAGCTGCGGCGACGTGTCTCTCTTCGATAACGTCTGCGTGATCATTCGGTGGAGAGTGGAACGTATCAACGGGTGCCGTGCGTTCCTGTTGACGTAGCCGAGCGGACGTCAGCCGGCACGTGACACGCGCCCGTGCGCGCGTGCGCGTGTGCAACGGAAGCGGATCTACGTACCACGGGGGTGGCGGAAGCGGCGCACACAGGGGTGCGCCGGAGATGAGGAAGACGAAGGGGCCGCAGCACATGGCTGGACTCGCCGAATCCGGGTCGAACCCCGACGTCGAGCTGCTCTACGACATCAACGGCCTGGCCAAGGACGCACCGCACTGGTTCGACCGGGTCATGGAGTACGTCGGCGAGTACGGACTGCTGCTCGCCCTCGTGCTGCTGGTGCTGTGGTGCTGGTGGTCGGTGCGCAGGCGCGGCGGCCCCGACGCCGCCCCGTCCGTGGCCGCGCTGGTGTGGGCGCCGCTCGCGGCGGGCATCGCGGTGCTGGTCAACGTGCCGATACGGGGCTTCGTGGAGCGGCCTCGGCCCTTCAAGTCCCACGAGGGCCTGGACGTCCTCGTGGACGGCAAGAACGACTTCTCGTTCGTCAGCGACCACGCCACGCTCACCATGGCCATGGGTGTCGCCCTGTTCGTCGCCAACCGCAGGTTCGGCCTCGTCGGTATCGCCCTGGCCCTGCTGGAGGGCTTCTGCCGCGTCTACATGGGTGTGCACTACCCGACGGACGTCGTCGGCGGCTTCGCGCTCGGCACGGCGGTCGCCCTGCTGCTGTCGCCGCTCGCCATGATGCTGCTCACGCCGCTGGCCAAGGCGGTCGAGCGGTCGCCGCGGGCCGGATGGCTCATCGCGGCGCGCGGCCGGGCCCGCGTCGGGCGGGACGCCGTGATCCCGGGGGCGCGCAGGGAGGCCGCGGGGACGGCGGAGGAGCGGGATCTGGCGGCATAGCGCCGGGTCCGGCGGATCTCACAGGGCCTCACGGCTCCGGACGGATCCACCGAAGACGGGACGACGGGCCCCGCGCGGGAGACGCGCGGGGCCCGTGTCAGTTTCCGGTGTGTCCCTCGGCGTCCGCGCGGGCCAGGCTTCTCGCCCTGCGGGCCGGGCCGCGCCAGCCGCAGGAGCAGCGGGCCGCGCAGAAGCGGCCCTGCTCCACTGTCGTCGTGCGGTGTTCCGAAGGCTCCCCGGAGGGGGCCCGGCCGTCCTGCTGCGCCACGGCGCCACCGTACCGGTGGCGGGTGACGGGACGGCACCCGCCCGCGTGACGGGGCCCCCTACCCGTCGTTAACCGGAACGACACGGGCCCGGGACGGACGCGGCGGCAGGGGGTCGGCAGGCGATGGCGAGGCGGCAGCGGCGGTACAGGCGGGTGGGCCGGGCGGTGGCCGCGGCGGGTGCCGCCCTCGGCACGGGGCTCGGCGCCTGCGGATGCTCCGGCGGCGGGGCCGCGGCCCAGGACGCGCCCGGCGGCGACCCGGTCGCGGTGCTGCGCCGGGCCGCCGACCGCCTGGTGGAGGCCGGCAGCTCCCAGGCGCGTACGTCGATGGAGATGGCCAGCGGCGGCACCCGCGTGACCATCCGCGGCGAGGGCGTGTACGACTTCCGGCAGCGCCTCGGCCGGCTGAAGGTGCTGCTGCCCCCGGACCCCGCCGGACACAGCGAACGCCGCCCGATCACCGAACTCCTCGCGCCCGGCGCCCTCTACATGAAGAACCGGGGCGCCGGCGTGCCCGCCGACAAGTGGGTGCGGGTCGAAACCGCCGGCCTCTCCGACGGGAACCTGGTGACCGGCGGTGCCACCGACCCCCTCGCCGCCGCCGAGGTGCTGCGCGGGACGCGGACGGCGGCGTACGTCGGCCGGACGGAGGTCGCCGGGACCCGGGTCCGGCACTACCGGGGGACCGCCGACCTGGCGGACGCGGCGCGGGACGCCTCGGCCGGCAACCGCGACTCCCTGGCCGCGGCGGCGAAAGGGTTCGCCGCGGCCGCGGTCCCGTTCGACGTGTACCTCGACGACGACGGCCGCATCCGCAAGATCCGGCACCGGTTCAGCTTCGTCAACGGCCCGAGTCGGGACACCGTCGCCGTCGCCTCGACGGCCCTGCTCTACGACTTCGGCACCCCCGTCGCCGTACGGCTCCCGGACGGCGAGGACATCTACGCCGGCAAGATCGCCGAGGGTCCGGGCGGCGAGAACTAGGCCCGTACTAGCCCGTCCGTGCCATGCACGGTGCGTGGGCCGCTCCCTACCCTAGGAAAGCCTAGGAAGCCGGTGACGGCAGGGAAGAGGTGATGCGCGTGGCTCCGGTCGGCGGTACGGCGGTGCAGGACCACGTGGCCCTCGCCGAGATAGAGCTGTGCGGGGAGCTGATCATCGCGGCCTCGGCGGCCCGGGAGCGGCTCAGCATGGAGAGCATCGACGAGGTGCTGCGGGTCGCCGAGGAACGCGAACGCGGCGCCGGCCGGTGAGCAGCCGGTGAGCCGGTGATCCGGTGGGGACGGGGAGCGGGTGATCCGGTGCGGCTCAGGTGCGCAGCAGCCGGCCGATCGCCTTCGTGGCCTCCTCCACCTTCGCGTCGATCTCGGCACCGCCCTTGAGGGCGGCGTCGGCGACGCAGTGGCGCAGGTGCTCCTCCAGCAGCTGCAGGGCGAAGGACTGCAGGGCCTTGGTGGAGGCGGAGACCTGGGTGAGTATGTCGATGCAGTAGACGTCCTCGTCGACCATCCGCTGGAGCCCGCGGATCTGGCCCTCGATGCGGCGCAGCCGCTTGAGGTGCTCGTCCTTCTGCTTGTGGTACCCGTGCACGCCCCGGTCGTGGTCGGTCACGACGTCCGGCGCCGCCGCTCCGTCCACGTGCGCCGCGGTCTCGGTCACGTGCGCCGCGGTCTCGGTCACTTCTTCCACGGCGGCGGAGGGCGCCCCGGCGCCGGCCTCGGTGGTCGTCATCGCGTCCTCCTGTTGGGCAGATAGCCGACATATACCCCCGACGGGTATATGGTAGCGAACTTCCTGGGGTATACGCCTGGTGGCCGGGACCGGGCGCCGCGTGCCGAGCGGGGCCCCGGTCCGCCCCCCTGCTCATCACTGTGCCTGATGGGCGACACTGGGGGACGGCCCGTTAGCCGTGGCCGGATGATGCGCCTAGCATCAGCCTGACCGAAACCGATGCACCCCGAGGACCCCACGTGCGCTTTCGTCTGACCCCCAGGGAGACGAGCTTCTACGACATGTTCGCCGCATCCGCGGACAACATCGTCACCGGCTCGAAACTCCTGATGGAACTGCTCGGGGCGGACGCTTCCGCCCGAGCCGAGATCGCAGAGCGTATGCGGGCCGCTGAACACGCAGGTGACGACGCCACGCATGCGATCTTCCACCAGCTGAACTCCTCCTTCATCACGCCGTTCGACCGTGAGGACATCTACTCCCTCGCCTCGTCCCTCGACGACATCATGGACTTCATGGAGGAGGCCGTCGACCTGGTCGTCCTCTACAACGTCGAGGAACTGCCCAAGGGCGTCGAGCAGCAGATCGAGGTCCTGGCCCGGGCCGCCGAGCTGACGGCCGAGGCGATGCCGCACCTGCGCACGATGGACAACCTCACCGAGTACTGGATCGAGGTCAACCGGCTGGAGAACCAGGCCGACCAGATCCACCGCAAGCTGCTCGCCCACCTCTTCAACGGCAAGTACGACGCCATCGAGGTCCTCAAGCTCAAGCAGATCGTGGACGTGCTGGAAGAGGCCGCCGACGCGTTCGAGCACGTGGCCAACACGGTGGAGACCATCGCGGTCAAGGAGTCCTGAGCCCACGCCATGGACACCTTCGCTCTGGTCGTGACCATCGCGGTCGCGCTGTTCTTCACCTACACCAACGGCTTCCACGACTCCGCCAACGCCATCGCCACCTCCGTGTCGACCCGGGCGCTCACGCCGCGGGCGGCGCTCGCGATGGCGGCCGTGATGAACCTCGCCGGCGCGTTCCTCGGCTCCGGGGTCGCCAAGACCGTCAGCGAGGGCCTCATCGAGACGCCCGAGGGCTCGACGGGGATGGGCATCCTCTTCGCCGCGCTCGTCGGCGCGATCGTCTGGAACCTGATCACCTGGTACTTCGGCCTGCCCTCGTCCTCCTCCCACGCGCTCTTCGGCGGCATGGTGGGCGCGGCGCTGGCCGGCGGGACGACCGTGTACTGGGACGGCGTCCTGGACAAGATCGTCATTCCCATGTTCCTGTCACCGGTGGTCGGCCTGCTCGCCGGCTACCTGGTCATGACGGCGATCCTGTGGATCTTCCGGCGGGCCAACCCGCACAAGGCCAAGCGCGGCTTCCGTATCGCGCAGACGGTGTCGGCGGCCGGCATGGCGCTCGGGCACGGCCTCCAGGACGCCCAGAAGACGATGGGCATCGTGGTGATGGCCCTCGTCATCGCCGACGTCGAGGACTACGGCGATCCCATCCCGGTGTGGGTGAAGATCGCCTGTGCGCTGATGCTGTCGCTGGGGACGTACGCCGGTGGCTGGCGGATCATGCGGACGCTGGGCCGGAAGATCATCGAGCTCGATCCGCCGCAGGGGTTCGCGGCCGAGACGACGGGCGCGTCGATCATGTTCTCGACGGCGTTCTTCTTCCACGCGCCGATCTCCACGACGCACGTCATCACCTCGGCGATCATGGGCGTCGGGGCGACGAAGCGGGTGAACGCCGTGCGGTGGGGCGTCGCCAAGAACATCATCCTGGGCTGGTTCATCACGATGCCGGCGGCCGCGGTGGTGGCCGCGGTGTCGTTCTGGATCGTCAATCTGGCGTTCTTGTAATCGGTGCCGGTGCCGGCCGTGTGCGCGGCGCCGGTCATGGTGAAGGGCCCGCCCCGGGAGCCGGGGGCGGGCCCTTCCTCTTCCTCGCGGTGGCACCGCCATGCAGCACCGCGAGGAGCAGGGGAGGCGGGATCGGCCGAAGCGCGGGACCAGCCGAAGCGCGGGATCGGCCGGAGCGCGGGACCAGCCGAAGCGCGGGATCAGCCGAAGCGGCCGGAGATGTAGTCCTCCGTGGCCTGGACCGACGGGTTGGAGAAGATCCGCTCCGTGTCGTCGATCTCGATCAGCTTGCCGGGCTGCCCGACCGCGGCCAGGTTGAAGAACGCCGTACGGTCCGAGACGCGCGCCGCCTGCTGCATGTTGTGCGTCACGATGACGATCGTGAACCGTTCCTTCAGCTCGCCGATCAGGTCCTCGATGGCGAGGGTCGAGATCGGGTCCAGGGCGGAGCAGGGCTCGTCCATCAGCAGCACGTTCGGCTCGACGGCGATCGCCCGGGCGATGCACAGGCGCTGCTGCTGGCCGCCGGACAGGCCCGAGCCCGGCTTGTTCAGGCGGTCCTTGACCTCGTTCCAGAGGTTGGCGCCCCGCAGCGACTTCTCGACGATGTCGTCCAGCTCGGACTTGCGGTACTTGCCGTTCAGCCGCAGGCCCGCCGCCACGTTGTCGTACACCGACATCGTCGGGAACGGGTTGGGCCGCTGGAAGACCATGCCGACCTCGCGCCGCACGGCCACCGGGTCGATTCCGGCGCCGTACAGGTTCTCGGCGTCGAGCATGACCTTGCCTTCCACGCGCCCGCCGGGCGTGACCTCGTGCATCCGGTTGAGGGTGCGCAGGAACGTGGACTTGCCGCAGCCGGACGGGCCGATGAAGGCCGTCACGGAGCGGGGTTCGATGGTCATCGAGATGTCCTCGATGGCCAGGAAGGAGCCGTAGTAGGCGTTGAGGCCGCTGACGTCGATGCGCTTGGCCATGTGAATCACTGCTTCTTTCGTCGGGTCCGAGGCCTTAGCGACCGGTCTTGGGGGCCTTCCAGCGGGCGATGCCGCGGGCCACCAGGTTGAGGATCATGATGAAGGCGATGAGCGTCAGGGCCGCCGCCCAGGCGCGGTCGTAGGCCGGGCCCGGGCCGCCGCTGTTGACGTACTGGAGGTAGATGTACATCGGCAGCGACGCCTGCGGGTCGGAGAACGGGTTGGCGTTGATGAAGTTCGTGACCCAGACCAGCAGCAGCACGGGGGCCGTCTCGCCGGTGATGCGGGCGATGGCCAGCATCACGCCGGTGGTGATGCCGCCGATCGACGTCGGCAGGACGACCTTCAGGATGGTCCGCCACTTGGGCACGCCCAGCGCCAGCGACGCCTCGCGCAGCTCGTTCGGGACGAGCTTGAGCATCTCCTCGGTGGAGCGGACGACGACCGGGATCATCAGGATGGACAGGGCGAGGGAGCCGGCGAAGCCGGAGTAGCCCATGCCCAGGATCAGGATCCACAGGCTGAGGATGAACAGGCCGGCGACGATCGACGGGATGCCCGTCATGACGTCGATGAAGAAGGTGACGGCCTTGGCGAGCCGGCCGCGCCCGTACTCGACGAGGTAGATCGCGGTGAGCACGCCGATCGGCACGGACATCACGGTGGCCAGGCCGACCTGCTGGAGGGTGCCGAGGATGGCGTGGTAGATGCCGCCGCCGGGCTCGGTGTCGGCGACCACGCCCATGGAGTGGGTGAGGAAGTAGACGTCGAGGACCTTCACGCCGCGGCTGACGGTCTCCCAGACCAGGGAGGCCAGCGGGATGATGGCGAGGAGGAACGCCACCCAGACGAGGCTGGTCGCCACCCGGTCCTTGGCCTGGCGCCGCCCCTCGACGCGCGCGGAGACGGCGTAGGAGCCGAGGACGAACAGGACGGCGGCGATCAGCGCCCACTGGATGCTGCTGTCCAGCCCGGCCGCCGCGCTGATGCCGAGGCCCAGGGCGACGGAGCCGGCGGCGGTCGCCCACGGGAACCACGTGGGCAGGGTCGCGCCGCGCAGTGAGCTCGGCGGGCGCCCGGCCGGGTTGTCGTTGAGGGTTGCGTGGCTCATGCGTTGGCCCCCGAGTACTCCTTGCGGCGGGCGATGATCATGCGGGCCGCGCCGTTGACCAGCAGGGTGATGACGAAGAGCACCAGACCGGAGGCGATCAGCGCGTCCCGGCCCATGGGGGTGGCCTCGTTGAACTTGCTGGCGATGTTCTGGGCGAAGGTGCCGCCGCCCGGGTCGAGCAGGCTGGCGTTGATGTCGAGGGTCGGGGAGAGGACCATCGCGACGGCCATGGTCTCGCCGAGCGCGCGGCCGAGGCCGAGCATCGAGGCGGAGATCACGCCGGAGCGCCCGAAGGGCAGCACGGACATGCGGATGACCTCCCAGCGCGTGGCGCCGAGGGCCAGGGCCGCCTCCTCGTGCATCCGCGGGACCTGCCGGAAGACCTCGCGGCTCACGTTGGTGATGATCGGCAGGATCATGATGGCGAGCAGGATGCCGACGGTGAACAGCGAGCGCGGGGCGCCGCCGCTCCACTCGAGGATGCCGGTCCAGCCCAGGTACGTGTCCAGCCAGCCGTACAGGCCGGTCAGGTTCGGCGCGAGGACCAGGACGCCCCACAGGCCGTAGACGATGGACGGCACCGCGGCGAGCAGGTCGATCACGTACGCGATGGGGCCGGCGAGGCGGCGCGGGGCGTAGTGGGTGAGGAACAGGGCGATGCCGACCGCGATCGGCACGGCGATGACCATGGCGATGGCCGACGACACGATGGTGCCGAAGACGAGCACCGCGATGCCGAACTTCGGCGGGACGCCGTTGGGGTTCCACTCGAAGGTGGTGAGGAAGTTGGCCTCGTCCTTGCCGATGGCGAGGACGGACCGGTAGGTCAGGAAGGCCGCGATGGCGGCCATGAGGACCAGGACGAAGATGCCGGAGCCGCGGGAGAGCCCGAGGAAGATCCGGTCTCCGGGGCGGGTGGCGCCGCGGGCGGCGCGCTTGTCCTCCGCCCCGGTCGGCTGGGGTGCGGGGGGTGCTGAGGGGTTCTGTGTCGATATGTCCATCGAGTTCTCCGGTCTGCGGAGCCGCCGTGCGGGGCGGCTCGGGCGGAGCGCGGCCCGGGTGGCGGGGGCTCCTGGCGGCGGTGCACCGGACGGTGCGGCCCGGTCCCGTCCGGGGCCGGGCCGCACTCGGGTCAGCTCAGGCCCGAGATGGTCTCGCGGACCTTGGTGATGATCTCGTCGGGCATCGGGGCGTAACCGGCCTCGGCCAGCAGGCCCTGCCCGTCCTCGGAGGCGATGTAGTTCAGGAAGGACTTGGTGGCGGGCAGGCTCTCCGCCTTGTTGCCCTTGTCGCAGACGATCTCGTACGTCACCAGGACGATCGGGTAGGCGCCCGCGGCGGACGGGGTGTAGTCCAGCTCCAGCGCGAGGTCCTTGCCGGTGCCGACGACCTTGGCGGCGCCGATGGCCGCGGTGGCGTTCTCGACGGTGGCCTTGACCGGCTCGGCGGCCTCGGTCTTGATGTCGACGGTCTTGATGCCGTTCTTGGCGTACGACAGCTCGAAGTAGGAGATGGCGCCGGAGGTCTGGCTCACCTGCTGGGCGAGGCCGGAGGAGCCCTGCGCGGACTGGCCGCCCTCGGCCTCCCAGGACTTGCCCGGCTCGTACTTCCAGTCGTCCGGCGCGGCGGCCTTGAGGTACTTGGTGAAGTTGTCCGTGGTGCCGGACTCGTCGGAGCGGTGGAACGCCTGGATCTTCAGGTCGGGCAGCTTCGCGTCCGGGTTGAGCTTCTTGATCGCGGCGTCGTTCCAGTTGCCGATCTTGCTGTCGAAGATCTTGGCGAGCGTCGGCGCGTCCAGGACGAGGGTGTCGACGCCCGGGACGTTGAAGCCGACGGCGATCGGGCCGCCGACCATCGGCAGGTCGATGCCCTGGCCGCCGGAGCAGATCTTCTTGGACGCCTCGATCTCCTCGGGCTTCAGCGCGGAGTCCGACCCGGCGAACGCGGTCTGGCCCTGGGTGAACGCGGTGATGCCGGCGCCCGAACCGGTCGGGTTGTAGTTGATCTGCACGCTCTTGCAGGCCGCGGTGTACTGCTTGACCCACGCGTCGATCGCGTTCTTCTGGGCGGAGGAGCCCGACGCCTGGAGCTGGCCCTTGGCGTCGTCGCACTTGATGGAGGTGTTGGCGTTGGCCGTGGCGTCGCCGCCGTTGCTGTTTCCGCCGGTGTCGTCCGAGCCGCACGCCGAGAGGGCCAGGGCGCCGGAGACGGCGAGTGCGCCGAGGGCGAGGGCCCGCCGGTTCATGCGCTGAAGCTTCACTGTCGGGAGTTCCTTCCGGGAGCCGCCGAGCCGGTGGCGGCGTGCGAAGACTGAGAGCAGGGGGCGGGCCTCGAAAAGGTGCCCGCATCGGCTGAGGCCGAAATTAGGCAGATCAGGTGAAGCCGCCTGTGGGCGTAAGTGAACGGAGAGTGAATCCCTGAAGGCTGTGCGGTGAGGTCACGGAACGCTTACGTCGAGAGTACGGGCCGATCGCGGAGGCTGGTGACCGATGGTGAGATTTCGCCGCATAGGGTGATGAGCGGGTACGAGAGGTGCCGATTTCCTTGGTCGGTCTCCGTCAGACACGTTCTGTTCGCGGGTTGGTTTCGGCCGGGGCGGGCTTCGGGTGGGGTGGCAGGTTCTGCCGAGGCCGCGGCTCGTCGCCGTACCGGCGCGAGAGGGCCGCCCCGGGTGCCGGGGCGGCCCTCTCGTGTCTCCGGGGCCGGGTCTCCTACGCCCTGCCGACGGGTTCCTTCCGCCAGCAGCGCTGGAACGCGTACCTCGCCGCCTCCACCTCGTGCCGCTGATCGGCGTGGAGCACGCCGAGCGCGTACGCCGTCGCCGGGGCGATGCGCGGCGTGCGGGCCGCCTGCGCCGCCGCGGCGGCGGCCTCCGAGGCGTCGCGGTGCCGGTCGAGGGCCTCGCCCGCGGCCAGCAGCCGGACGTCCACGTCCACGCCCATCGGGTCGTCCCCGCCGTGCAGGACCTCGCGGGCGTAGCGGTGCAGGCGCAGCAGCAGCCGTACCTGGTGCCAGGGCGCGTCCTGCGGGTGCGGGGACGGGTCCGGGGACAGGCCGTGGACCAGCGCCTGGGCGTTGTACGGGTTCCCGGCGGTGACCAGGGGCAGGGCCGCGACCGCGTCCGTCAGACGGTCGTGGGCCGCCGCGGCGAGCGGGCGTGGGTCGGCGCCCGCCGCGCCCGGGGCCAGGGGGACCTCGCTGGCCAGGACGGCCACCTTGTCGGCGACCGCGTGGAAGCGGGCGGAACCCAGGGCCTGCAGGGCGGTGGAGTGGGCCCGGGTCCGGGCCAGCGTCAGCTGCCGGTCGAGCAGGGCGCCCGCCTTCACCGCGCCCACCGTGAGGTTGCCCCGCTCCGGGGGTGTGGCCCGGGCCGGGTACGCCTGGCCCGCGGTGGTCGTGCCCGACAGCCGGTGCAGGGCCTGGAGCAGGCGGTCCAGGCGGGCCGCGTAGGCGTGCTCCAGGGCCAGGGTGCCCGACAGCCAGGCCAGCTCCGGGCGCATGGCCTCCGCCCAGTCCGGGTCCAGGAGGGACTGGAACGTGTGCAGGGTGCCGCTGATGCGGCGGGCCGAGCGGCGCAGCGCGCGGGCCGCGTCGGCGGAGCCCTCCGGGCCGGCGCCCGCGCCGGGGCCGGTCTCCCGGTGCAGGCGCAGGGCCCGCAGGAACTCCGTGGCCTGCGTCCGCAGGTAGCCGGCGACGGTCTCCGCGGTGAAGGCGGTGGCTTCCGTGGTGGGCGTGATCGCTTCCGTGGTGTGGGGGATCGCTTCCGTGGTGGTGATGGTCTCCCTGGTGGGGGGCGTGGTTTTCGTGGTGGGGGACGTGGTGCGTTCCCGGGTGGCCGGGGGCCGGTCCGGGGCGGTCAGGGGCCGGTCCGGAGTGGCCGGGGGCCGGTCCGGGGTGGTCGGGCGGTGGCCCCGGAGGGCCTGGGAGCGGTCCGGGGCGGGTGGGCGGCCGGGGGTGGTTCCGGTCGTGGGGGTCGTCGGGTCAAGGTGTCGCTTTACCACGCCGGCGCCTCCGGGCGTCTATGAGCATCTCCTGGACGTTGCGCAGGGGCCCTCCGTCCGCGTCGGCCGCGTGCCGGGTCCACTCGCCGTCCGGGCCGAGGTGCCAGGAGGCGGTGGTGTCGGACATACCGGTCTCCAGGAGCCGGTTGAGGGCCGCCCGGTGGGCCGGGTCGACGACCCGGACGAGTGCCTCTATACGGCGGTCGAGGTTGCGGTGCATCATGTCGGCGCTGCCGATCCACACCTCCGGCTCGCCGCCGTTGCAGAAGGCGAAGACACGCGAGTGTTCGAGGAAGCGGCCGAGGACGGAGCGGACCCGGATGTTCTCCGACAGGCCCGCGACCCCCGGGCGCAGCGCGCAGATCCCGCGCACCCACACGTCGACCGGCACGCCCGCCTGGGACGCGCGGTACAGCGCGTCGACGACGGCCTCGTCGACGATGGAGTTGACCTTGATGCGGACGTAGGCGGGACGACCGGCGCGGTGGTGCTGGATCTCCTTGTGGATCCGTGAGACCAGGCCGTCGCGCAGCGACTTGGGGGCGACGAGCAGGCGGCGGTAGGTCTCGCGGCGGGAGTAGCCGGAGAGGCGGTTGAACAGGTCGGAGAGGTCCGCGCCGACCTGCGGGTCGGCCGTGAGCAGGCCGAGGTCCTCGTAGAGGCGGGCCGTCTTCGGGTGGTAGTTGCCGGTGCCCACGTGGCTGTAGCGGCGGAGGGTCTCGCCCTCCTGGCGGACGACGAGGGACAGCTTGCAGTGCGTCTTGAGGCCGACCAGGCCGTAGACGACGTGGCAGCCGGCCTCCTCCAGCTTGCGGGCCCACTTGATGTTCGCGTGCTCGTCGAAGCGGGCCTTGATCTCGACCAGGACCAGGACCTGCTTGCCGGACTCGGCCGCCTCGATGAGCGCGTCGACTATCGGGGAGTCGCCCGAGGTCCGGTACAGCGTCTGCTTGATCGCCAGCACGTCGGGGTCGGCCGCGGCCTGCTCCAGGAACGCCTGCACGGACGTGGAGAACGAGTCGTACGGGTGGTGGAGGAGGACGTCCCGGCTGCGCAGCGCGGCGAAGATGTCCGGCGCGGACGCCGACTCCACCTCGGCGAGGTCGCGGTGGGTGCCGGCGACGAACTTGGCGTACTTCAGCTCGGGCCGGTCCAGGCGGTGGATGCGGAACAGGCCGGTGAGGTCCAGGGGGCCGGGCAGGGGGTAGACCTCCGCCTCGCCGACCTTCAGCTCGCGGACCAGCAGGTCGAGGACCTCGCGGTCGATGGACTCCTCGACCTCCAGGCGGACGGGCGGGCCGAAGCGGCGCCGCATCAGTTCCTTCTCCAGGGCCTGGAGGAGGTTCTCGGCGTCGTCCTCCTCGACCTCCAGGTCCTCGTTGCGGGTGAGGCGGAAGGCGTGGTGCTCCAGCACCTCCATGCCCGGGAACAGCTCCTCCAGGTGGGCGGCGATCACGTCCTCGATGGGGACGTAACGGCCCGGGGACGCTTCCAGGAAGCGGGAGAGCAGCGGGGGGACCTTGACGCGGGCGAAGTGGCGGTGGCCCGTGACCGGGTTGCGGACGACGACCGCGAGGTTGAGGGAGAGGCCCGAGATGTAGGGGAAGGGGTGCGCCGGGTCGACGGCGAGGGGGGTGAGCACCGGGAAGATCTGGTGGCGGAAGAGGGTGAACAGGCGGGCCTGCTCCTTCTCCGTCAGCTCCGGCCAGCGGACCAGGTGGATGCCCTCCTCGGCGAGGGCCGGGGCGACGTCCTCGTGGAAGCAGGCGGCGTGCCGGGCCATGAGCTCCCGCGAGCGGGCCCAGATCATCTCCAGCACCTCGCGGGGCTGGAGGCCGGAGGCGGAGCGGGTGGCGACGCCGGTGGCGATACGGCGCTTCAGGCCGGCGACGCGGACCATGAAGAACTCGTCCAGGTTGCTGGCGAAGATCGCGAGGAAGTTCGCGCGTTCGAGCAGGGGGGTGTTCGGGTCCTCGGCCAGTTCGAGGACGCGTTCGTTGAACGCGAGCCAGCTGCGTTCGCGGTCGAGGAAGCGGCCCTGGGGGAGCGGGGCGCCGGAGCCCTGGGACTCCGCCGACTCCTCGTACCCGTCGAGGTCCGCGTCGATGTCGGGTTCCAGGTCGGAGACCGTGGCCGCCACGGTGTGCGGGCGGTGCGCGGCGATGGAGCCCACGGAGGGCTGCGTGTGCTGGACCTCTGCCGGGGAGTTGGGCTGGCTCATGAACCCATTCTTCCGCGCCGCCAGGAGGACAGGCGCGTCGGAAGACGCGGGCGGGAGCGCTGTGACGGCGCGAGCGGTCCCGTTTTCCGCGCCCCCCTCCGGGGGCGGTGAAGGCTCTGGCAGGGCGGGCTTCATTCGGCGAGGGTCGCAAGGCCGTCTGAATCGATGGTTACGAGGACATGACGTGTGGGATAGCGGGGGGCCTCCGGCGGTGGGCGGGGGTGTCTGCGGAGGGCTGTGCCGGTTGGGCGGGGGTGCCTGCGGCGCATGTGCGGGTGCGGGCGCTTGCGGGTCCGTGGGGGTGTGGGCGGTTGTGTGTGGGGGGGCGCGGGCGGTTGTGGGGATGGGTGGCTGCGATCGTGAACCGGTCGGGGTGGCTCGTGCGATGAGGAGACGTGAGCGGAACGAGAAGCGACGGTGAGCTGCTGCGGGCCGTCGCCGAGGACGGTGACCGGCGCGCCTTCGAGGAGCTGTACCGGCGGTACGCGCCCTGGCTGACGGCCAGGATGCGCAGCCGGTGTGCCGATCCGGGGGTCGTCGACGACGTGGTGCAGGAGACCTTTCTCGCGGTGTGGCGGGGGACCGCCCGGTACCGGGAGGACGGCGATGTGGCCGGGTGGCTGTGGCGGATCGGGTCACGGCGGCTGGTGGACGCGCTGCGCAGCGCCGGGGCGCGGGGGCGGTTGCGGCAGGCGCTGGCGCGGCTGCGGCACCGGGACGAGGCGTCGGCGGAGGAGCGGGTGCTGGCGGGTGTGGAGCACGGGGACCTGGCGGGGGCGCTGGTCCGGCTGTCGCCGGAGCTGCGGGCGGTGTTGCAGGCCACGGTCGTGGACGGGCTGACGACGCGGGAGGCGGCCGTCCTGCTGGGGATTCCGCCGGGGACGGTCAAGACGCGGGCGATGCGGGCCCGCAAGCAGCTGAGGGAGGCGCTGGCATGAGCTGGCATGTGCCGGAAGAGGATCTGCGGGCGTACGCCCGGGGGGAGCTGGCGGCGCCCGCGCTGTGGTCGGCCGACGCGCACCTGGCCGCTTGCGCGCGGTGCCGGGGCGGTCTCGGTGCGGTGGGCGATGTGGACGGGGGGTGGGAGCGGCTCGACGCCGAGCTGGACGCGCCGCGGCCGGGGATGTTCGAGGGGCTGCTGGTGCGGGCCGGGGTCGCCGACCACACCGCGCGGCTGCTCGCGGCGACGCCCGTGCTGCGGCGGTCGTGGCTGGGAGCGGTCGTCGTCGTGCTGGTGCTGAGCGTGGCCGCCGCGTACGCGGCACCGCCCGGAAGGTCGCCCACCCTTTTCCTCGCGCTCGCGCCGCTGCTGCCGCTGGCGGGGGTGGCGCTGTCGTACGGGCCCGCGCTGGACCCGACGTACGAGATGGCCGTCGTGGCGCCGCTGCACGGGTTCCGGCTGCTGATGATCCGCACGGTGGCCGTGCTGGCCGCCGTCCTGGGGCTCGGGGGGCTGGCGACGCTGGCGCTGCCCGGGTACGGGCTGCGGGCGCTGGCGTGGCTGCTGCCCGCGCTCGCGCTGACGTCGACCGGGCTGGCGCTGACGCCCCGGTTCGGTCCGGTGGCCGGGCCGGGCGCGGTGGGGGGCGCGTGGCTCGTGCTGCTGGCGGTGGCCGAGGCGGTGCGGGAAGGGGGCCCGCTCGCTCCGTTCACGGTGACGGGGCAGGGCGTGGCCGCGGGGGTCGCCGTGGCGGGGGCCGGGTTGCTGTGCGCGTTGCGTGATCGTTTCGACTTCTCGCGGGGGAGTGCCGCGTGATGTCCGGTTCTTCTGAAGGGTTTCGTGTGACCACCGTTTCCGCCTCCGGGCTGTGTCTTTCCTACGGGCGTACGCGCGCCCTCGACGAGGTGTCGCTGCGGCTGACGCCGGGCGTCACCGGGCTGCTGGGGCCCAACGGGGCCGGGAAGACCTCGCTGCTGCGGGTCCTCGCCACGGCCGTGCCCGCCGACCGGGGCGCGTTCACCGTCCTCGGGCACGACCCGGGGACGGCGCGCGGGCGGCAGGAGGTGCGGCGGCGGCTCGGGTACCTGCCGCAGACGCCCGGGTTCCATCCGGACTTCACCGCCTTCGAGTTCGTCGACTACGTGGCGATCCTGAAGGAGCTGACCGATCGGGCCGGGCGCCACCGCGAGGTGCGGCGGGTGCTGGAGGAGGTCGGCCTGGGTGACGTACGGGGGCGGCGGATCAAGAAGCTGTCCGGGGGGATGCGGCAGCGGGTGGCCCTGGCCGCGGCGCTGGTCGGCGACCCCGGGTTCCTGGTGCTGGACGAGCCGACCGTCGGGCTCGATCCGGAGCAGCGGATGCGGTTCCGGGAGCTGATCGCGCGGGCGGGCGAGGGACGGACCGTGCTGCTGTCCACGCACCAGACCGAGGACGTGGCGATGCTGTGCCACCGGGTGCTGGTCATGGCCGGGGGCGTCATCCGGTTCGACGGCACTCCGGCCGAGCTGACGGCGGTGGCCGCGGGGCGGGTGTGGAGCAGTACGGAGCGGGACCCGGGGGCGAGGGCCGGGTGGCGTACGGGGACGGGGACCTTCCGGAACGTGGGGGACCCGCCGGCCGGGGCGGACCTGGCCGAGCCCACGCTGGAGGACGGCTACCTGCTGACGCTGGACGGCGCGGGCGCGGAGGTGGCGGCGTGAGCGCGGTGCTGGAGGCGGCCCCGGCGGAGACCGGGCGGGACGGGACGCGGGAGTCGTGGCGGGCCGTGGCCGCGCTGGCCCGGTTCGAGGCGCGGCGGCTGCTGCGGAGCGTGCCGGTCGTCGTCGCGTTCGTGGTGTACGCCGCGTGGATCGTGTGGCGCACGCGGTCCTCCTGGGACGGGTACCCGGCCCTCCAGGACGCCGACCGCGCCACTCAGGGCGGGCCGCTGCTCGTCGGGCTCGCGGTGCTGGTGAGCGCCAACTTCGCCGTCCTGCGGGCCGGACGGCACGGCACGGAGACCGCCTTCGGGACGCTGGCGGTCGCGCCGTGGCGCCGTACGGCCGCCCACGCGCTGTCCGTCCTGCCGGCGGCCCTGCTCACCGCGGTGTGCGTGGCCGCGCAGTTCACGTGGGAGGCGCTCAAGCCGGGCGCGGTCGGGCACGGTTCGCCGGCCGAGCTGGCCGTGGGGCCGCTGACCGTGCTGCTGTTCGGGGCGGTCGGGGTGCTGGTGGGCCGGCTGGTGCCCTCGGCGCTCGCGGCGCCGCTGCTGGCCGTCGTCCTGCTGTTCACGCTCGCCCTCGGTGCCGCACCGCTCGGCAGCGGGGAGGGCGGCGCCTGGCTGAAGCCGGTCGTCACCGAGGCCAGCACCGAGAGCCTGCCCTCGGACCTGCTGGGGCGGCCCGCCGCCTGGCACGCCCTGTACCTGGCGGGCGCCGCGCTGTGCGTGGCGTTCCTCGCGATGCTGATCGCGGGCGGACGGAACCTGGCCGTGCGCGCGGGAGTGGCGGGGACGCTGGCCCTGGCGGTGCTGGGGGCCGTCGGGCAGTCCGTGGGCCTGACGCCCTCGGCGGATCTGGTGGCGGCGCGGGAACGGGCCTCGGTCAGCCCGGAGAAGGAGCAGCGGTGTGTCGAGCGGGGGCGGACGACGTACTGCGCCTTCCCCGAGTGGGTGGAGCGGGCCGGCGCGTGGGCGGAGGTGGTGGACCGGGTCCGGTCGCTGGCCGGAGGCGAGGCGGCGCGGCAGCCGCTGCTGGTACGGCAGCGGATCGACGCCCGGTACGGCCTGGACGGCGACGCCGCGCTCACCCCGCTGACCGCGCCGCACCAGGTGACCGTCGGCACCGCCTGGGGCGGCAACCGGGTGCCGGAGTTCTCCACCGCCGTCGCCTCCGTGCTGGTCGGCGGCGACGAGAAGGCGGGCGGCGCCATGTGCGACGGCCGGATGGTCACCGTGATGTGGCTCTCCCTGGGCTGGCAGGACGATCCGCTGGGCGCCCTGCGCCGCGTGCGCCTCGACGACAGCGTGACCGGTTCGGCGGTCGTCCTGTCGCCGACCGATCCGCTGACCATGACCGAGGGCCAGACCGATGTCGTACGGGAGCTGCTCGGCCGGCCGCGGGACGAGGTCACGGAGAAGGTGAAGGAGCACTGGGCCGAGCTGACGTCGCCGAAGGTGACGACGGCTCAGGCGGCGCGGCTGCTCGGCGTGGCCGCGCCGAAGGGGGCGGACCGGTGCGAGTGATCCGGGCGCTGGCGCGGCCGGTGTGGCGCACGCTGCCGTGGCGGGCGCTGGCGGCCGCCGGGGTCGTGGGGCTGCTGCTCGCCGCGATGCCCCGGCTGGCGGACGGCGAGCCGAGCTCCTGGGCGACGCTGACGGCGCTGCGGGGCGCCGCGCTGGCCGGCGGGCTGGGCCTGGCGTTCCTGCTGGACGACCCGGCCCGGAACGTCACCGTCCCGGTGCCGGTCCGGCGCCCGCTGCGGCAGGCCCTGCGGGCGGCCTTGGTCCTGCCGTGGGCCGCGCTGTGGTGGGCGGGGGTGCTGCTGCTCGCCCCGGCGCGGGTACGGCCCCCGGTGGCCGGCCTCACCCTGGAGGCGGCCGTCGTCTGCGTGCTCGCGCCGGCCGCGGCGGCGGTGGCACTGCGGCTGACGGACGGGCCGCGGCCGGGGCGGTCGGCCGCGGCGGCCCTGCTGGTCTCGGCCGTGCTCGCGCCGCTGCTGCTGCCGGAGGACTGGGCGCTGTTCGTGTCGCCGGACGACCCGCGGTGGGCGGACGCCCACGACCGGTGGGCGCTGGCGCTGGCCGGCGCGGTGGCGGTGTGGGCGGTGTGCGGGCGGGAGCCGGTGCGGCGCCGGGGGCGGGGACGGGGCCGGGGACGGGGCCGGGGTGGGGCGTCCGGCGGGCGTGCGCGGGGGGCGTCCGGGGGCGGGGCGTTCGCCCCGGTGGCGTAGGCCCGCCCGCCGGCTCAGGTCCGCGTCACACTGGGATGCCGTAGTGCGCGGGCAGGTGGTTGGGTCCGCCCGCCGGCTCAGGTCCGCGTCACACTGGGATGCCGTAGTGCGCGGGCAGGTGGTCGGGTCCGCCCCCCGGCTCAGGTCCGCGTCACGCCGGGATGCCGTAGTGCGCGGACAGGCGGTCGGGTCCGCCCCCCGGCTCAGGTCCGCGTCACGCCGGGATGCCGTAGTGCGCGGACAGGCGGTCGGGTCCGCCCGCCGGCTCAGGTCCGCGTCACGCCGGGATGCCGTAGTGCGCGGGCAGGTGGTTGGGCCCCCCGCTCAGGCCAGCCCTCGCCCAGGCCAGCCCTCGCCCAGGCCAGCCCTCGCCCAGGCCAGCCCTCGCCCAGGTCAGCCCTCGCCCAGGTCAGCCCCCGCCCAGGTCCGCCCCCGCCCAGGTCCGCCCCTCCCTGCTCAGGTCCGCGTCACGTCTCCGTGCGGTACATCAGGTCCGTCTCGTGGGTGGCGAACCCCAGCCGCTCGTAGACGGACACCGCCGCCTTGTTGTCGGCGTCGACGTACAGCATCGCCGTCGGCAGACCCCGCTCCGCCAGGTGCCGCAGGCCGATCGTGGTGAGGGCCCTGCCGAGGCCGCCGCCCTGGGCGTCGGGGCGGATGCCGACGACGTACACCTCGCCCAGTTGCTCGGCCGCGTGGACCTTCGTCCAGTGGAAGCCGATCAGGTCGTCGCCGCGGAAGGCGAGGAAGAAGCCCGCCGGGTCGAACCACGGTTCGGCCTTGCGGTCGTCGAGGTCCCGCTGGGTGAGGGAGCCCTGCTCGGGGTGGTGGGCGAACGCGGCGGCGTTCACGGCGAGCCACGCCGCGTCGTCCTGCCCGGGGACGAAGGTGCGCACGGTCACGCCCTCGGGCAGCACCGGCTCGGGCAGCTCGAACCCGGTCAGCGGGCGCCGCATCTGGCGCAGTTCGCGGAAGAGGGACAGGCCGAGGACCTGCGCGAGGTGCCGGGCGGCGGAGTGGCCGCCGTGCGCCCACACCCGCAGCCGCTTGCCGGAGGCGGCCAGCAGCGCCGCGCCGAGCGCCCGCCCGTGTCCCCGCCCCCGGTGCGCGGGGTGCACGACCAGTTCGGCGGCGGGCGGCTCCACCGGGTCGGTGTCCTCCAGCTGGGCGTAGCCGACGAGTTCGCCGCCGACGGTCAGCAGCAGGTGCGCGACGCCCTCGCGTTCCCCGCCGCGCAGTTGCAGGCGCCCCTGCTCGGACACCGCCTGCTGCCCGTCGGCGCGGGCGGCGTCGGCGAGCAGCGCGAGGACGGCCTCGGTCTGCTCCGCGGTGAGCGCGGCGTGGGTGTCGATCGAACGGGTACGGCTGTCGGGCCGTGCGGTGTCGTCGCTGGTCATGCGTACGAGGGTAAGGGCGGACCCGGCGAAGCGGCGGTACGCGGCGGCACAAGGGAAACCAAGGTGTAACCCGGAAACCCCTGTCACGCTACGCGCGTTGACTCTAGGCTGCGCCCGGGCCTGTCCCGTCCGCCAGGCCACCGAACCGACCGAACCACAGGGGGGCGCATGCCAGCCACTTCCCATCCGCGTCCGCGCCGCGGACGCCGTACGTCCCGGCTGCTCGCGGCCGCCGCCGCGCTCGCGACCGCCGGCGCGCTGGCGGCGGCACTGCCGACGTCCGCGAGCGCCGGCGAGGACCACCGCCACCGGCCCGGCGGGCACCAGCCGGGCCGCTACCAGGACATCCAGCTGCTCTCCTTCAACGACCTGCACGGCAACCTGGAGCCGCCCGCCGGTTCCTCCGGCCGGGTCACCGAACTCCAGCCGGACGGCACGACGAAGACGGTCGACGCGGGCGGCGTGGAGTACCTCGCCACCCACCTGCGCCAGGCCCGCGAGGGCCACCCGTACTCCATCACCGCCGCCGGCGGCGACATGGTCGGCGCCTCCCCGCTGCTGTCCGGCCTCTTCCACGACGAGCCGACCATCGAGGCGCTCAACCAGCTCGACCTGGACGTCACCTCCGTCGGCAACCACGAGTTCGACGAGGGCGCGCGGGAGCTGGCCCGCCTCCAGAACGGCGGCTGCCACCCCACCGCGGGCTGCTACGGCGACGAGGAGTTCGAGGGCGCCGACTTCCCCTACCTCGCCGCGAACGTCCTCGACGAGAAGACCGGCAAGCCGATCCTCAAGCCGTACTGGGTGTGGCAGAAGAAGGGCGTCAAGGTCGGCTTCATCGGCGTGACGCTGGAGGCCACCCCGGACGTCGTCTCCGCCGAGGGCGTCAAGGGCCTCGTCTTCAAGGACGAGGTCGAGACGATCGACAAGTACGCCAGGGAGCTCCAGAGGCAGGGCGTGAAGTCGATCGTGGCCCTCGTCCACGAGGGCGGCTTCCCGGCCTCGGGCGCGTACAACTACGACTGCGACGCGCCGGGCGCGGGCGACGGCGTCTCCGGTCCGATCGTCGAGATCGCGAAGAACGTCACCCCGCAGGTGGACGCGCTGGTCACCGGCCACACCCACAACGCGTACGTGTGCACCATCCCCGACCCGGCGGGCAAGCCGCGCATGGTCACCTCGGCGGCCTCCTTCGGCCGCCTCTACACGGACACGACCCTGACCTACGACCGGCGTACCGGTGACATCGCCCGTACGGCGGTGGCGTCGGCCAACCACGTGGTCACCCGGGACGTCCCCAAGGCGCCCGACATCACCGAGCTGATCGACCGGTGGAACACCCTGGCCGCCCCGATCGGCAGCCGCCCCGTCGGCTACATCTCCGGCGACATCGGCAACACCGGCACCGAGTCCCCGCTCGGCGACCTCATCGCCGACGCGCAGCTCGCCCACGGCAAGGAGCTCGACCCGGAGACCGACCTGGCGCTGATGAACTCCGGCGGCATCCGCGCGCCCCTGACCTACGCGGCCAAGGGGAGCGAGGGCGACGGTGTGGTGACGTACGCGGAGGCCTTCGCCGTGCAGCCGTTCGCCAACACGGTCAACCTCCAGGACCTCACGGGCGCGCAGCTGATCCAGGTCCTCAAGGAGCAGGTGAGCGGCGCCAACGAGGCGTCCCCGCGGATTCTCCAGGTCTCGTCCGGGCTGACGTACACGCTGGACCTGACCCGGACCGGCGCCGACCGGGTGGTGACGGACTCGATCCGGCTGAACGGGCAGGCCATCGACCCGGCGGCCACCTACCGCGTCGCGTCGAACAGCTTCCTCGCCGGTGGCGGTGACGGCTTCCCGACGCTGGGCCAGGGCACGAACGACCTCGTCGGCGCCGACGACCTGGCGGCGCTGGAGCGGTACCTGACGGCCAACTCCTCGGCGGGCGACCCGATCGAGCCGCCGAAGGCGGACCGGATCACGGTCGTGCGGTAGCGGCCGACGGGCGCGGCGGCAGCACTGTGCGCCGGGGCGCACGCCCCCGGCCTGTCGCAGCCGGACCCCGGAAACGAGTGAGGCGGCGTACTCCGACGTGGTGTCGGGGTACGCCGCCTGCGGAGGGGGCGATTCGGAGGGGGCGAGTCGGCGGCGATGAGCCGGAGGGGGCGAGTCGGCGGGGGCGATTCGGAGGGGGCGAGTCGGCGGGGGCGGCCCGCGTCGTCATGGCGGTTACTTGGCGTCCTGGTTGAACTTGGAGGTCGACCAGAGGTAGCCGAGCGCGGTGAGGGCGAGGCACCAGGCGAGGGCGAGCCAGCCGTTGTGGCCGATCCCGGTGCCGAGGAGCAGGCCGCGCAG
>NZ_JBEXTV010000073.1:0-37498 GCF_040628835.1 Streptomyces sp. NPDC006134
GGGCGGACCCTGATGCCCGGGGCATGCGGCCGTGTGACCATCGTTGGCATGCCGGAAGCCGCAGCAGCGCCACTCGACGAACCGCGGCTCGCGGACATGCGGGCGGACGTCAGTCCGCCCGGACCGCCTCGGCCTTCCGCCCGCGCGCGATCTTCTCCTTGACGAAGGCGATGACGAGCACGATCGCCGCGACGAGCAGCGACAGCAGCATGGTCGTGCGCCCGTCGTGCTCGGTGTCGGTGAGCATGTACCCCAGCACGAAGACGATCATCGCGGCCGTCGCCCAGGTCAGGTACGGGTACAGCCACATCCTCACGACCAGCTTCTCCGGCGCCTCCGCCTGGATGATCTTGCGCATGCGCAGCTGCGAGAAGCAGATCACCAGCCAGACGAAGAGGGCGACGGCGCCCGAGGAGTTGACCAGGAAGAGGAAGACGGAGTCGGGGAACTTGTAGTTGAAGAAGACGGCCACGAAGCCGAACGCGACCGACACCAGGATCGCCGTCCGCGGCACGCCCCGCTCGGTGGTCCGGGCGAACGCCTTGGGCGCGTCGCCCCGCTGCCCCAGCGAGAACGCCATGCGGGAGGCGGTGTAGAGCCCGGAGTTGAGGCAGGAGAGCACGGACGTCAGCACGATGAAGTTCATGATCTGCCCGGCGTTGCCGATGCCGAGGGAGTCCAGGGCGGCGACGTAGGAGCCCTTCTCGGTGATCGACTCCGAGTCCCACGGCAGCAGGGTCACGACGACGAAGATCGAGCCGAGGTAGAAGACGCCGATCCGCCAGATGATGCTGTTGGTCGACTTGGTGACGGCCCGCTGCGGGTCCTCGGACTCGCCGGCGGCCAGGGTGGCGATCTCGCTGCCCATGAAGGAGAAGACGACGAGCAGCACACCGGTGAGGATGGCGCCGGGCCCGTTGGGCAGGAAGCCGCCGTGCTCGGTGAGGTTGGACAGGCCCGCCTGGTCGCTGTCGACGCCCGGCAGCACCCCGAAGACGGCCAGGCCGCCGATCACGATGAACGCGCCGATCGCGACGACCTTGATCCCGGCGAACCAGAACTCGAACTCGCCGTAGGAGCCGACGGAGACCAGGTTGGTGGCGGTGAGCACGACCATCACGATCAGCGCCCAGCCCCACTGCGGTACGGCGGGGATCCAGCCCTCCAGGATCACGGCGCCGGCGGTCGCCTCCACCGCCAGCACCACCACCCAGAAGAACCAGTACAGCCAGCCGATGGAGAACCCGGCCCAGGGACCGAGCGCCCGGTCGGCGTGCGCGGAGAACGAGCCGGAGGTCGGATGCGCGGCCGACATCTCGCCGAGCATGCGCATCACCAGCACCACCAGGGTGCCGACCAGGGCGTAGGACAGGAGGATGCCGGGTCCGGCGGTGGCGATGCCGGAGCTGGAGCCGACGAAGAGCCCCGCCCCGATGACGCCGCCGATGGCGATCATCGACAGATGGCGGTTCTTGAGCCCGGCCTGAAGGCCGGAACCGTGTGCTCCGGAGCCCGCGGTGCCGGGGTCTCCGGCCTTTCCGGGCTCTCCTCCGTGGCCGCTTCCGGCCGTGTTCAGGGTCGGCTGCGAGGTCATGGAACGGATTTCCTTTGCGCCGGGGGAGCTGATTCCCGTGCGAGGGAGCGCGTCGGGGGTGTGACGCCGCACGAGCTCCCGTACAAGCGGTCTGCGACCGGTGTACGAGTCGGTCCAGTGAATCCGAGGCCAAGGAATTCGTGAACCTTTGATTCCGGATTGTTACTTGAGGTTTCCCCGGGCTTCCGTAACGAGGCTCACATTTTCCCGACCGACACCCGACGCGCCTGCCCCGAAACACCCGTGTCACACTCGGACCATGCGCGTGTACCTCGGTTCCGACCATGCCGGCTTTGAACTCAAGAACCACCTCGTGGAGTGGCTCAAGGCGGCGGGCCACGAGCCCGTCGACTGCGGCCCGCACATCTACGACGCCCAGGACGACTACCCGCCCTTCTGCCTCCGCGCCGCCGAGAAGACGGCCGCGGACCCCGACGCCCTGGGCATCGTGATCGGCGGCTCCGGCAACGGCGAGCAGATCGCGGCCAACAAGGTCAAGGGCGTCCGCGCGACCCTCGCCTGGAGCGAGGAGACGGCGGCGCTGGGCCGCCAGCACAACAACGCCAACGTCGTGGCGGTCGGCGCGCGCATGCACACCACGGAGGAGGCGACGAAGTTCGTCGAGACCTTCCTGGGCACCCCCTTCTCGGGCGACGAGCGCCACGTCCGCCGCATCGACATGCTGGCGGCCTACGAGACCTCCGGCGACCTGCCCCCGATCCCGGCCCACCACCCGCAGCCGTAACGGACGAGGCCCCGCCCCGGGAGCCGGGCCCTGCCTCCCGGGCCCGCCCGGCCCACCTCCCCGAACGGCCGATCCCCCCGCCACGTCCCGCCACGCCACGTCCCGGCACGGACCGGCCGGTGTGCCGCCCGTGCCGCCCCGTGTGGTGGCGACGCGACGGCAGCATGGTGATGAGGGCCGCCAGGGGGAGGGAGGGCGGGGCGGAGCCCCGGGACGACGTCGCCTCCTGCCCGGCCGCGCCGGGCGGGCAGGAGGGCGAGAAGGAACCGAGAAACGGAGCCACCGTGCCAGAGGGCCACACCATCCACCGCCTGGCCGAGGACTACGCCGCCGCCTTCGCCGGCACGACCGTGCGGGTCACCAGCCCCCAGGGCAAGTTCTCCGACGCCGCCGCCCTCCTGAACGGCACCGCCCTCCACACCGCCGACGCCCACGGCAAGCACCTCTTCCTCGCTTTCGGCGCCTTTGACCCGGCGCTCGCCCACTGGGTCCACATCCACCTCGGCCTCTTCGGCAAGGTCGCTTTCGGCGGCGCCCCCGCGCCCCCGCCGACCGACACCGTCCGCCTCCGCCTGGCGAACGACACGGCGTACGTCGACCTCCGCGGCCCCACCACCTGCGCCCTGATCACGCACGCCGAGAAGCAGGCGATACACGACCGCCTCGGCCCCGACCCGCTGCGCCCGGACGCCGACCCGGCCGCTGCCTACGCCCGGATCCGCCGCAGCCGTACGACGATCGCCGCGCTGCTGATGGACCAGAAGGTCATCGCCGGCGTCGGCAACGTCTACCGCGCCGAGGTCCTCTTCCGCCACGGCATCGACCCGTACCGCCCGGGCCGGGACATCACCCCCGCCGAGTGGGACGCGATCTGGCACGACCTCGTCGCGCTCATGCGCGAGGGCGTCCGCACCAACCGCATCGACACCGTCCGCCCGGAACACACCCCCGAGGCGATGGGCCGCCCGCCGCGCGTCGACGACCACGGCGGCGAGGTGTACGTCTACCGCAGGGCCGACCGGCCCTGCCACATCTGTGGCGGCGAGATCCGCACCGCCGAACTCGCCGCCCGCAACCTCTTCTGGTGCCCGGCCTGCCAGCGGACCTGACCGCCCCGCACCGGCACCGGACCGGCCGGCCCGGACGCTGGCCACCGGCGCCCGGCCGACCGGCACCAGCGCCCGGCCGACCAGCCTCAGCGCCAAGCCGGGCAGCCCCGGTGCCCGGCCGACCGGCACCAGCGCCCGGCCGGCCGGCCCCGGCACCCGCCCCGGCGCCGTCCGGCCGCCCCCGGCGTCAGAACCCGTGCGGCAGCCACGGCGCCACCGCGCTGCCGAACGCCACCGACGCCTCCGCCAGCGCCCCCGGCCGCAGCTCCCGCACCCGCCCGGCCGCCGCCAGCGACACGAGCGGCACGCCCCCCAGGTACGCCGCCCCCAGCTCCCGTACGGACAGGGCGAGCTCCGCCGCATCCGAGGTCCGCTCGCAGGACGCCCCCTTCGCGTCCCCCGTCAGCCGCCAGCGCCCCTCGTTCCACGGGCAGAACGGGTCCGCCACCTCCAGCACCACGTCCACCGGCGCCTGGTACGTCCGCGCCGCCAGCGCAGCCCCCACCTCCACCAGCCGCACGTAGTACTGGTCCCGTACGCGCAGCCGGCAGCGCCGGATGTCGGACACCTGGTGCTGCCAGGCCTCGTCGACCGGCCGCCCCCGCACCACCAGCGTCGACGTCAGGTCGATGCCGAACAGGAAGCGCCACAGCGCCGCCTGCGCCGCCGGATCGAGCCCGTACAGCTCCCGCAGGATCACCGAGCCCTCGAACCCGCCCGGCCCCCAGCCCGGCTTCACCCGGAACCGCGCGAACCCGACGACCCGGCCGCCGCGCTCGGCCACCACGCACTGCAGCGGCGACGCCCCTTCCCGCCCGCTCTCCGGGTCGAGCAGCCCGACCCGCTCCCAGCCCGGCCGGTGCCGGGCCAGCATGCCGGGCCGCTGAGGCACCAGCCGCGCGTACACCGCCTCGCACGCCTCCAGCACGTCGGCCGGCTCCGCGTAGCGCAGCCGTACGTCGTCGGTGCCGTCCGGCACGGCCAGTGCCACCCGGTCGGTGTCGATCTCCGCCGCGAGCTGGAAACTCGCGGCGCCGTACCCGAACCGGCCGTAGATCGCCGGCTCGGAGGCGGTGAGCACCGCCAGCGGCTCGCCCCAGGCCCGTACATCCTCCAGCTGCCGCCGCATCATCGACGTCAGCACCCCACGCCGCCGGTGCGTGGCGGCCACGCCGACCATGGTGACGCCCGCCGCCGGCACCGGCGCCCCGCCGGGCACGGTCATCCGGAAGGAGAACGCCCCCGTCGTCCCCACCACCGTGTCGCCGTCCCAGGCGCCCAGGAAACGGTCGTACTCGGTGAGCTCACGCCACAGCTCCCGCTCCTCGTCCGCCTCCTCGACACCGCCGAAGGCCCGCAGCAGATTGCCGTACCACCGGTCCCAGTCCTCCGGGCGCAGCACCCGCAGCCCGGCCGTGCTCCCCACCCGGCCCGCGGGGCCGCCCGTCACCTCGTCAGTCGCCATGCGCCATCCCTACCAAGGCCGACGCGGGAGGGGCCAGGCAATTTCCCCGGGGCGGACCCGCCGCGGCCCGCGGTGGCGTTCACTGGGAGTTCACCAGGCGGTCCACGGTGAAATCCGCGGCGGTCCGGGCCTCGGACGGGGGACAAGAGGGACCTCCCGTGCCAAGCGGCCGCCCCGATGGATAGGGTCCCGAACTGATGGCAGCAGGACGACAACGGCGCGCGGAGGCCGAGACGTTCACGGCCCGGGTGAAGAAGCAGTGGCACCGGGCCCGCGTCGGCGTGCGCAAAGCCGCCGTCGACTACTTCCGCGGCGACGGCTCCGACTGGGTCGCCCTGGCCGGACTGCTGCTGACCGTCCCGCTGATCGCTCTGACCACGATGATCGACCCGGTGTGGTGCTCACCGGCCGCACTGGTCCTGCCGATCGTCGCCGGCGGCCTGCTGCTGCGCCCGGCGAGCCTGCTCGGCCTGTACGCGGCGGCGGCCACGGCACTGATCGTGGAGTCCGTGCAGCTGGGCCCGTACACCGAGGGTCCCTCCCGGGTCACCCCCGGCGTCGTCCTCGTCGTCGCCGCCTGCGGCTTCTTCGGTCTGCTGCTCGCCCAGTTCCGCAGCCGGGTCGGCGTGCCCTGGCGGCGCGGCGGCACCATGCTGTTCGACCTGCGCGAACGCATCCGCGTGCAGAGCAAGCTGCCGAAACTGCCGCCGGGCTGGCACCGCGAGATGGCGCTGCGCCCGGCCGGCGGACAGTCCTTCTCCGGCGACTTCGTGGTCGCGGCCCGCACCAACGGCGGACGCACGCTGGAGGTGGTCCTCACCGACGTCTCCGGCAAGGGCATGGACGCCGGCTCGCGGGCCCTGCTGCTGTCGGGCGCCTTCGGCGGCCTGCTGGGCAGTCTGCCCCCGCACGCCTTCCTCCCCGCCGCCAACGGCTACCTGCTCCGCCAGGACTGGGACGAGGGCTTCGCCACCTCCATCCACCTGGTCCTGGACCTCGACTCCGGCGACTACGAGCTGTACTCCGCCGGGCACCCGCCGGGCCTCCAGCTCTGCGCGGGCACCGGCCGCTGGGAGGAGAAGTCCGCCGAGGGCCCGCTGCTGGGCGTGTACGACGGCGCCCAGTTCGACCCCGTGAAGGGCACCCTGCGCCCCGGCGACGTCCTGATGCTGTTCACGGACGGCCTGGTGGAGACCTCCGACCGGGACATCGTCGAGGGCATCGACCGTCTCACCGGCGAGGCGGACCGCTACGTCGCCGGCGGCTTCCACGGCGCCGCCTGGCACCTCATCGAGGCGGTCGCCAAGGACGTCAACGACGACCGGGCGCTGCTGCTGATCTGCCGGGAGGGCCCGACGGCCCAGGCGGCGGGCGACTGACCCGGCCCCGCCCGCGCCGCGCACCCGCACACTGGACGCGTGACCCGTGACCCACTCGACTCACCCGGCGCGCCCCGGCCCCTGCTCACCCTGGCCGAAGTGGAAGCCCTCGCCCGCGCCGCCCACGCGGGACAGACCGACAAGGCGGGCCGGCCGTACGCCGAGCACCTGCGGGCCGTCGCCGAGGGCGTACGGCGGCGCGGCGGCGACGCCGAGCAGATCGCGGCGGCCTGGCTGCACGACGCCGTCGAGGACGACGCGCTGCCGGAGACCTGGCTGCGCTCGGCCGCGCTGAGCCGCCGTACCCGGGACATCGTCCGCGCGCTCACCAAGCGCGCCGGGGAGCCGCCCGAGGCGTACGCCGCACGCGTCCTCGCCACGCCGGGCGCGCTGCTGGTGAAGGAGGCGGACCTGGCCCACAACGCGGACCCGGCCCGCCTCGCCGTCCTCGACGAGGCGACCCGGACACGACTGACCGAGAAGTACGCGCACATGCGCGCACTTCTCGGTCTGGGGGACAGGAGAGACAGGGGAGAGACGAGGGACGTGGGGGACGACGGTCCCTAGGCCGTGACCTTCTCCCGCTGCTCCCGCTGCTCCCGCTGTTCCTGCTGCTCGCGTTCCGCGCCCGGGCCGGACGGTTCACGCTGCACGCGTTCCCTGGCCGACTCGGCCGCGTCCCGCCGGAAGGCCCATTCCATCCCCGGTTCCACCACGCACCGCAGGACGCGCTGGACGGGCCTGGTGCACAGCAGCGTCATGAGGACGGCCGCGAGGACGGTCAGGCCGATCTGACCGAGCGGCCGGTCCAGTACGGGCGTGTGGAACCAGCCCTCGTAGGAGCCGGTCTTCACCAGGAAGCCGTGGAGCAGGTAGCCGTAGATGGTGCCGGCGCCGAGCGCCGTGAACCACGTGCGCCGGCCCGGGACCCAGGCGAAGAAGCAGGCGGTCAGCACCAGGGAGCAGCCGAAGAGCGCGAGTGTCACGACCGGCCCGGCCCACCAGGGGACGCCGATGCCCTGCGCGGTGTTGTTGCGGTAGAACCACGCCGTGTCCATGCGCGGCACGGACCACCAGGCGACGGCCACGGCCGCCGCGGCCACCGGCACCGACAGGATCCGCACCGAGCGGCGGCGCACCATCCGGAAGTGCTCGGGCCGCATCGTCAGGCCCAGCACGAAGCACGGCAGGAACTGCAGCACCCGCTGCATGTTCAGGTCGTTGCCGATCGTGGGCGTCATGGAGGCCAGCAGGGCGATGCCGAGCGCGATCGGGAGGGGCCGGCGGACCGTCTTCCAGATGGGCGTGGTCAGCCGCCAGACGAACAGGGCGCACAGGAACCACAGCAGGTACGTGGGGTCCAGCAGGCTGATGTCGTGCTGGGGGTCGTGGTCGACGAAGCGCTTGTGGAGCGAGTAGGCGACCTCGAAGACGACGTATGGAACGGCGACACCGGTGATCAGCCGCTTGACGCGCCGCGGGCTCATGTCGAAGCCGCGTGAGAAGTAACCGGAGATGATGATGAAGGCCGGCATGTGGAAGGTGTAGACCACCCGGTAGAGGGTCTCCACGCTCCGGTTGCCGTCCAGGATCTGCCCCCAGGCGTGGCCCAGGCCGACCAGCACGATCGCCAGGAACTTGGCGTTGTCGAAGAACGCGTCGCGCTGTTTGGCGGGGCCGGCCGGACGGTCGCCCGCGGCCGGGGAGGGGGCCGCGCGGCCGTGATGCTGGTTCTGCGGCGTGGACCGCGGACTCGGCACTCCCGGGACCGACGACTGTGCCGGCGGGAGTGGTGTCCTGCGGTTGCCGTTCGGGCAGAGCGAGTCAGTCATCGGCCCTCCCGCCGGAAGTCGGCGAGCAGAGCCACAACCTCGCTGCTCTTACGGGGGACGTGGCAGCGTAGAACATTCGAGGCACCCTAGCGTTGTCCGTGCTATTCCGTAAAACCCTCGACGTCGTCTCGACGTCATTCCGGATATCGAGCCCGAGTACCCGCTATTTCACGGAGGTTGACCCCGTCGACGGTGTGACGACCCCCACGCCGCAGGGCGCTTGACGGCGGATCGCCCCGGCACCACTTGTCGCCATTGTTCGTGACTACCCCACCCATAAGCGCAGCGAGCGGCACCGGCGATATGTCCGATTGGGCGTGCTTTCATCGGCCGTTGGCGAGTTCCTTGACGCACCACCGTCACTATTCGAAATATCTGCGAACGTGCTGTGTGGGCACGGAAAAGAAGTGATCGAATTCCCCGTGCGAGTGGGTTGCCGAATTCCTGTGCGACGCGGTGATGTCGGTGTTCTCCGCGCGTGGGGGCGCGGGGAGGACGGAAGGAACCGGCCAGACTGTGTGTCAGCCACCGCATAGGGAGGCGAGGTTGGTGGCACGATGGTTCTGGCGGGGGTGCGCGGGTCGCGTCCCCGGCGGGAGAGCGGACCGACCGAGGGTGTGATCAGTTGTGGCCATTTCGCTGTCAGTGGTGCTGCTGTTGGCGATCATCATGGTGGTGCTGATGCGAGGGGGCTCCCTCAAGGCCGGCCCCGCGATCGTCGCGGTGCTCTTCGGCTTCTTCCTCGCCTCGTCCGGCATGGCCCCGTCGATCAACCGCTTCCTCGACTCGATAGCCGACACGATCAACTCGATCAGCTTCTGAGCGGACCCCTCGGCGAGCCGCTCGGCCGGGCGCGCCGGAAGAGCCGGGTGTGACGGAAGGGTCGGGTGTGACGGAAGGGCCGGGTGTGACGGAAGAGCGTGTCCCCGCCCGGGCGTCGGCGTGCCCCCGCGCGGATTCGGCAGACCGGCCCGGACGCCGCTTCGGCAGACGGCCAAGCGCCCGGGGCCGGGCCGGAGGGAACAGCCTCCGGCCCGGCCCCGGGCGGTACAGAGCGGGCGACGGGAATCGAACCCGCGTAGCTAGTTTGGAAGACTAGGGCTCTACCATTGAGCTACGCCCGCACAGGACGTGCCGAAGGTCCGTGACCGCGGCACTGCACTGCATCGTAGCGGGTGCTCCCCCCTCGTCGCACACCGCTTTCCCGTCACCCCCGTCCGCGCCGGTCCTTCACGGACCACCCGGAAATGCGGCGGACCCCGCCGCCCGGGGGCATGTACCCTACGTCTCGCACCAGACGGGGTGTGGCGCAGCTTGGTAGCGCGTCCGCTTTGGGAGCGGAAGGCCGTGGGTTCAAATCCCGCCACCCCGACCACCGACCGCGCAGTCACCGGCCTCTTCGTCCCGGTCTTCTCCGGACTTCGTCCGGGGCTTCCCCGGCCCGCCACCCGGACCGTCCCCCGATCGGCCAGGTGATCGCCTTTTGGGCCGTGTAGCCGCTGCCGTTACTATGCAAGCTGCACGCCCGTGTGTCTCAGTGTCTGCAGTCCGCCGGGCGGCGAAATCCGCCGGACCCCTCTGGCTCCGGCAGAAACCAAGCAGTCAGCCACAAGGAGACCGAACCGTGAAGAGCGCCGTGGAGACCCTGAACCCGACTCGGGTTCGGCTCACTGTCGAGGTGCCCTTCGAGGAGCTCAAGGACAGCCTCGACGCGGCGTACAAGAAGATCAACCAGCAGGTCACGGTGAAGGGCTTCCGCAAGGGCAAGGTCCCGGCCCGGGTCATCGACCAGCGCTTCGGCCGCGGTGCCGTGCTGGAGGAGGCCGTCAACGACGCGCTGCCGAAGTTCTACACCGACGCCGTCAACGAGGCCGAGCTGAGCCCCCTGGGCCAGCCCGAGGTCGACATCACGGAGCTGAAGGACGGCGAGACGCTGAACTTCACCGCCGAGGTCGACGTCCGCCCCGCCATCGAGATCCCGGACTACTCCGGCATCGAGGTCGAGGTCGACGCCGTCGAGGTCACCGACGAGGACGTGGAGAAGTCGGTCGAGCAGCTGCGCGAGCGCTTCGCCTCCACCTCCCCGGTCGAGCGCGCCGCCCAGGACGGCGACGTCGTGACGATCGACCTGGAGGCCAAGGTCGACGGCGAGGTGCTGGAGGACGGCGTCGCCAAGGACGTCTCCTACACCATCGGCTCCGGTGAGCTGCTGGACGGCATCGACGACGCCGTCAAGGGCCTGTCCGCCGGCGAGGAGGCCACCTTCACCTCCGAGCTGAAGGGCGGCTCGGCGGCCGGCAAGGAGGCCGAGGTCACCGTCAAGGTCACCCAGGTCGCCCAGCGCGAGCTGCCCGAGCTGGACGACGACTTCGCCCAGCTCGCCTCCGAGTTCGACACCCTCGAGGAGCTGAAGGCGGACAGCCGCAAGCGCCTGGAGAACATGAAGCGGTACGACCAGGCCACGCAGGCCCAGGAGCGCGTCCTGGACAAGCTGCTGGAGCTGGTCGAGGTCCCGGTCCCCGAGAAGCTGCTCGAGGACGAGATCAACACCCGCAAGCACAACCTCGAGCACCACCAGCTCGGCCAGATGGGTCTCACCCTCGACAAGTACCTGGAGATCCAGGGCAAGACCGCCGAGGAGTTCGACACCGAGACCCGCGAGGCCGCGGTCAAGGGCATCAAGACCCAGTTCGTCCTCGACGAGCTCGTCAAGCAGGAGAAGCTCAACGTCAACCAGGAGGAGCTCACCGAGCACCTCATGCGGCGCGCGGCCTCCTCCGGCATGTCCCCCGACCAGTTCGCCCAGGCCGTCGTCGAGCAGGGCCAGGTCCCGCTCCTCGTCGGTGAGGTCGCCCGCGGCAAGGCCCTGGCCGTCGTGGTCGAGAAGGCCACGGTCAAGGACACCAACGGCGAGATCGTCGACCTGGACGACGAGGAGGAGACGGAGGAGGCCGCCGAGGCCGCCGCCGACTCCGCCGAGGCCGAGGACAAGGGCGCCGAGGACAAGAACGAGGGCTGAGCCGTACGGCACCTCTGAAGGACGCGGGACGGGCCCCGGGCACTTTTGTGACCCGGGGCCCGTTTCCTTTCCTCCGAGGGCCCGGGCGCGCTCCTGTGCCGCGGCCCGGCGCTACGCCCCCGGCGAACACTCCCGTTCGCGGGATTCCCCGGAGGGACCCGCGCGTTAGGGTCCATGAATACGAGGGCAGGGGAGTCCCCGAAGCCGCCCAGGACGGCGGCGCGCGCCGGAGTCCCACGCCCCGGCAGAACACGTGAGACGGCCCGGCGCCGTCGTAAGACGAGCAGGTGGATACGTGACGAATCTGATGCCCTCCGCCGCCGGCGAGCCTTCCATCGGTGGTGGCCTCGGCGACCAGGTCTACAACCGGCTGCTCAACGAGCGGATCATCTTCCTCGGCCAGCCGGTGGACGACGACATCGCGAACAAGATCACCGCACAGCTGCTGCTCCTTGCCTCCGACCCGGACAAGGACATCTACCTGTACATCAACAGCCCCGGCGGTTCGATCACGGCGGGCATGGCGATCTACGACACCATGCAGTACATCAAGAACGACGTGGTGACGATCGCCATGGGCCTGGCGGCCTCGATGGGCCAGTTCCTGCTCAGTGCGGGCACCCCCGGCAAGCGCTTCGCCCTGCCGAACGCCGAGATCCTGATCCACCAGCCGTCCGCCGGCCTGGCCGGCTCGGCCTCGGACATCAAGATCCACGCCGAGCGGCTGCTGCACACCAAGAAGCGCATGGCCGAGCTCACCGCCCAGCACACCGGCCAGACGGTGGAGCAGATCACCCGCGACTCGGACCGCGACCGCTGGTTCGACGCCTTCGAGGCCAAGGAGTACGGCCTCATCGACGACGTCATCGCCACGGCTGCCGGCATGCCGGGCGGCGGCGGCACCGGGGCCTGACCGCTTCCCGCGGGCCGCGCCGTACGACGGAGGGCCCACGGGAGACGAGCAGAGCCCGCGCGGGCAGGCGAGGCCCTCGGCCAGGCCCGTCCGCCGGGCCGGCCGAGCCCCCGGCGGGCTCGGTGACGCCCCGCCGGGCTCACCGCCCGCTCCCGGGCCCAGGCGCCCCAGCCAGCCCCCAGCCGACCGCCCCAGCCCCTTTCCAGGAGACACCGTGAACGACTTCCCCGGCAGCGGCATCTACGACCGCACGCGCGCCGAGTACACCGGCCCCACGGCCGAGTCCCGCTACGTCATCCCGCGCTTCGTCGAGCGCACCTCCCAGGGCATCCGCGAGTACGACCCGTACGCGAAGCTCTTCGAGGAGCGCGTGATCTTCCTCGGCGTCCAGATCGACGACGCCTCCGCCAACGACGTCATGGCCCAGCTGCTGTGCCTGGAGTCGATGGACCCCGACCGGGACATCTCGGTCTACATCAACAGCCCCGGCGGCTCCTTCACGGCGCTCACCGCGATCTACGACACGATGCAGTTCGTGAAGCCGGACATCCAGACGGTCTGCATGGGCCAGGCGGCCTCCGCCGCCGCCGTCCTGCTGGCCGCCGGTACGCCCGGCAAGCGCATGGCGCTGCCCAACGCCCGCATCCTGATCCACCAGCCCTACAGCGAGACCGGCCGCGGCCAGGTCTCCGACCTGGAGATCGCCGCCAACGAGATCCTGCGGATGCGCTCGCAGCTGGAGGAGATGCTGGCCAAGCACTCCACCACGCCGGTCGAGAAGATCCGCGAGGACATCGAGCGCGACAAGATCCTCACGGCCGAGGACGCGCTGCAGTACGGTCTGATCGACCAGATCATCTCCACCCGGAAGATGAACAACGCCGCGGTCCGCTGACGCGGAACCGGTATCGTCTGCTGCCCCTTGGCACGGAGTGGCACGGTCCACGACGCAAGCGAACCGTGCCAAGGGGGGCCCGAACGGGGGGCCCGGCAAGGTACCGTCGGACATAAGGCAGCACCAGGAGCCGCTGGACCGCAGGTGTCCAGTCGTCTCCCAGGCGAAGGGGAAGCACACCGTGGCACGCATCGGTGACGGCGGCGATCTGCTCAAGTGCTCGTTCTGCGGCAAGAGCCAGAAGCAGGTCAAGAAGCTCATCGCAGGGCCCGGTGTGTACATCTGCGACGAGTGCATCGATCTCTGCAACGAGATCATCGAGGAGGAGCTCGCCGAGACCAGCGAGGTGCGCTGGGAGGAGCTCCCCAAGCCCCGCGAGATCTACGAGTTCCTCGACGGGTACGTGGTCGGCCAGGAGGCCGCCAAGAAGGCCCTCTCCGTCGCGGTGTACAACCACTACAAGCGGGTCCAGGCCGGCGAGAACGGCGGCGCGCAGGGCCGCGAGGACGCCATCGAGCTGGCCAAGTCCAACATCCTGCTGCTGGGCCCCACGGGCTCCGGCAAGACCCTGCTCGCCCAGACCCTCGCCCGCATGCTGAACGTGCCGTTCGCCATCGCCGACGCGACGGCGCTGACGGAGGCGGGATACGTCGGCGAGGACGTCGAGAACATCCTGCTCAAGCTGATCCAGGCCGCGGACTACGACGTCAAGAAGGCCGAGACCGGGATCATCTACATCGACGAGATCGACAAGGTCGCGCGCAAGAGCGAGAACCCGTCGATCACGCGCGACGTGAGCGGCGAGGGCGTGCAGCAGGCCCTGCTGAAGATCCTGGAGGGCACCACGGCCTCGGTGCCGCCGCAGGGCGGGCGCAAACACCCCCACCAGGAGTTCATCCAGATCGACACGACGAACGTGCTGTTCATCGTGGGCGGTGCCTTCGCCGGCCTGGAGAAGATCATCGAGTCCCGGGCGGGCGCCAAGGGCATCGGCTTCGGCGCCACCATCCGCTCCAAGCGGGAGCTGGAGGCCAAGGACCAGTTCGAGGACGTCATGCCGGAGGACCTGGTCAAGTTCGGCATGATCCCCGAGTTCATCGGCCGCCTCCCGGTGATCACCTCCGTGCACAACCTCGACCGCGAGGCCCTGCTCAAGATCCTCATCGAGCCGCGCAACGCGCTGGTGAAGCAGTACCAGCGCCTGTTCGAACTCGACGGTGTCGAGCTGGACTTCGAGCGCGAGGCGCTGGAGGCCATCGCCGACCAGGCCATCCTGCGCCAGACCGGCGCCCGCGGCCTGCGCGCCATCATGGAGGAGGTCCTCCAGGGCGTGATGTACGAGGTGCCGTCGCGCAAGGACGTGGCGCGGGTCGTCATCACGGCGGACGTGGTCCTGTCCAACGTCAACCCGACCCTGATCCCGCGGGACAACCGCGGGCGCGGGCCGGGGGAGCAGAAGACGGCGTAACCGCCCCGGCGCAACCGCCCACCCTCCCGCACGTGAAAGGGGCCCCGACCGGGGCCCCTTTCACGTGATGCGTGACGCCGGGGCGTCAGCTCTTGACGCGCACGTCCTTGCGGAGCTTGGCCGTGAGGTCGGCCGCCTGCGCGAGGTCGGCGGTCTTGCCGGACATGGCGTCGGCCAGGTCGACGCTGATGATCACGCCGAGGGTGCTGTGGTCGCCCCAGATGCACACCGGCATGCTCATCTTCGACGCGCCGGAGGACCCGGAGCCCGCGGTGGCGCCGAGGCTGTCGATCTTGGTCTCCTGGCACTTCAGGACCGCGCCCTCCAGGCCGGCGGGGGTGAAGCCCTGCGGGCTGCCGACGACCTCTGCCGGGGTGTCCGCGTCCTTGGCGGCGTTCTTCTTCATGTCGGCGAACATGGCGTCGACGACCTTCTCGGGGTCGTCGATCTCGCCGTAGACCCCCATGAACTGGACCATCTTCGTGGCCAGCGGGTTCTCCTCGTTCTTGGCCTGGTAGCTCGCGTTGACGTTCTGGGCGTCCTTGACGCCGTGCTTCTCGGCTTCCTCGAGGTCGCTGCTGCTGAAGCCGCCGCCGAGGCTCTGGCCCTTCTCGTACTCGCCGGCGAGCACGGTCGCGGGCGTCGTCAGCTTGTGCGGCCCGTCGTCGGCGATGTCCGAACCGCCGCCTCCGCTCCCGCCCCCGCTGAGCACGAAGTACGCGCCCACGGCGATCGCCGCGACGACCGCCACCGCGCCGATGATCAGCCCGGTCTTCTTCTTGCCGCCGCCCGGGGCCGGGGGCTGAGGCATGCCATAAGGGGCCTGGCCGTACGGGGGCTGCTGACCGTAGGGGCCGCCGGGCTGACCGGGCTGCTGGGGCGGCTGCTGGCCGTACGGGCCGGGCTGACCGGGCGGCTGCTGGCCGTACGGACCGGGCTGCTGACCGTAGGGAGGGACCTGGGGCGGGACGCCCTGCGGGGCCTGGGGCGGGACGCCCTGCGGGGCCTGGGGCGGGACGCCCTGCGGGGCCTGGGGCGGGACGCCTTGCGGGGCCTGGGGCGGGACGCCCTGCGCGGGCTGCTGCGGGTAGCCGTAGCCGGGCTGCGGCGGGGCGGGCGGCGTCTGCTGGGGGTAGCCGTAGCCGGGCTGGGGGGCCTGCGGCGGCTGGCCGTAGGGACCCGGCTGGCCGTACGGTCCGGGCTGCTGAGGCTGCTGCCCGCCGTACGGGCCCGGCTGGTTGTAGCTCATTACGGGGTTCCCCTCCAGATGCTCAATGCTTGCTGACATCCTGACGCAGACATGGCGTGCGCAGGTCACCGGGGGCCGCACCGTTACAAAGGAATCGCGTTTCGGGACTGGGTCGTGACACCTCTAAACTGACCCCCGTGACCGAGAACACTCAGCAGCCGCAGCAAGCGCCCACGACCGAACTGCCGACCCAGTACACGCCGGCCGAGGTAGAGGGGAAGCTGTACGAGCGCTGGGTAGAACGGGGTTACTTCGAGGCGGACGCCAAGAGCGACAAGCCGCCGTACACCGTCGTCATCCCCCCGCCGAACGTCACCGGCAGCCTGCACCTGGGCCACGCCTTCGAGCACACGCTGATCGACGCCCTCACCCGCCGCAAGCGCATGCAGGGCTACGAGACGCTGTGGCAGCCCGGCATGGACCACGCCGGCATCGCCACGCAGAACGTCGTCGAGCGGGAGCTGGCCAAGGAGGGCAAGTCCCGGCACGACCTGGGCCGCGAGGCGTTCGTCGAGCGGGTCTGGCAGTGGAAGGCCGAGTCCGGCGGGCAGATCTCCGGCCAGATGCGGCGCCTCGGTGACGGCGTGGCGTGGTCGCGTGAGCGCTTCACCATGGACGAGGGCCTTTCCCAGGCCGTCCAGACGATCTTCAAGCGGCTCTACGACGACGAGCTGATCTACCGCGCCGAGCGCATCATCAACTGGTGCCCGCGCTGCCTGACGGCCATCTCCGACATCGAGGTGGAGTACCAGGACGACGACGGCGAGCTCGTCTCCATCCGCTACGGCGAGGGCGACACCTCCATCGTCGTCGCCACCACCCGCGCGGAGACGATGCTCGGCGACACCGCCGTCGCCGTCCACCCCGACGACGAGCGCTACCGCCACCTCGTCGGCACCGAGATCGAGCTGCCGCTCACCGGCCGCCGCATCCCCGTCGTCGCCGACGAGCACGTCGACCCCGAGTTCGGCACCGGCGCGGTCAAGGTCACCCCGGCCCACGACCCGAACGACTTCGAGATCGGCCAGCGCCACGGCCTGCCCGCGATCGCCGTCATGGACGAGCACGCGGTGATCACCGCGCACGGCCCCTTCCAGGGCCTGGACCGGCTGGAGGCCCGTTCCGCCATCGTCGGCGCGCTGCGCGCCGAGGGCCGGATCGTCGCCGAGAAGCGCCCCTACGTCCACTCCGTCGGCCACTGCTCGCGCTGCAAGACCACCATCGAGCCGCGCCTGTCCATGCAGTGGTGGGTCAAGGTGGGCCCGCTCGCCAAGGCCGCCGGCGACGCGGTGCGCGAGGGCAAGGTCAAGATCCACCCGCAGGAGATGGAGAAGCGCTACTTCGACTGGGTCGACAACCTCCACGACTGGTGCATCTCGCGCCAGCTGTGGTGGGGCCACCGCATCCCGGTCTGGTACGGCCCGAACGGCGAGGTCGTCTGCGTCGGCCCCGACGAGGAGCCGCCCGCCGGCGAGGGCTGGCACCAGGACCCCGACGTCCTGGACACCTGGTTCTCCTCCGGCCTGTGGCCGTTCTCCACGCTCGGCTGGCCGGAGCAGACCGAGTCGCTGGCGAAGTTCTACCCGAACTCCGTCCTGGTCACCGGCTACGACATCCTCTTCTTCTGGGTCGCCCGGATGATGATGTTCGGCCTGTACGCCATGGACGGCACCCCGCCGTTCCACACCATCGCCCTGCACGGCATGGTCCGTGACCAGAACGGCAAGAAGATGTCGAAGTCCTTCGGGAACGTCGTCAACCCGCTGGACTGGATGGACAAGTACGGCTCCGACGCGCTCCGCTTCACCCTCGCGCGCGGCGCCAACCCGGGCGTCGACGTCCCGATCGGCGAGGACTGGGTCCAGGGCTCCCGCAACTTCGCCAACAAGATCTGGAACGCGACCCGCTTCGCGCTGATGAACGGCGCCACGGTCCAGGGCCCGCTGCCGGACGCGTCGAAGATGTCGTCGACCGACCGCTGGATCCTGTCCCGGCTGAACTCGGTCGTCGCCGAGGTGGACGCGTACTACGAGGACTACCAGTTCGCCAAGGTCTCCGACGCGCTGTTCCACTTCGCGTGGGACGAGGTCTTCGACTGGTACGTCGAGCTGTCCAAGACCACCTTCCAGGCGGGCGGCGAGGCCGCCGAGGTCAGCAAGCGCGTCCTCGGCGAGGTCCTCGACGTCACGCTGCGGCTGCTGCACCCGGTCGTCCCCTTCGTCACCGAGACGCTGTGGACCACGCTCACCGGCGGCGAGTCGGTCGTGATCGCCGACTGGCCCGCGGACTCCGGCTTCCGGGACGAGGCCGCCGAGCGGGAGATCGCCACGGTCCAGTCGCTGATCACCGAGGTCCGCCGCTTCCGCGCCGACCAGGGCCTCCAGCCCGGTCAGCGGGTCCCGGCCCGGCTGGCCCTGGAGGGCACCGCGCTCGCCCCGCACGAGCCGGCCATCCGGCAGCTCCTGCGCCTCCAGCCGGAGGGCGACGCCTTCACCGCGACGGCCACCCTGCCGGTCGCGGGCGTGGAGGTCGCGCTCGACCTGTCCGGCGCGATCGACGTGGCCGCGGAGCGCAAGCGCCTGGCCAAGGACCTGGCCGCCGCGGAGAAGGAGAAGGCGCAGGCCACGGCCAAGCTGGGCAACGAGGCGTTCCTCGCCAAGGCGCCGGACCAGGTGGTGGAGAAGATCCGCACGCGGCTCGCCAAGGCCGAGGAGGACATCGCGCGCATCCAGGCGCAGCTGGAGCGGCTGCCGCAGGCGTAGTCGCCCGTTCGTGTGAAGCCCCGAAGGTCCCCGGAGCCACCGGCTCCGGGGACCTTCGCCGTCCCGTGCCGGTGGCGCTCCGTAGACTGGGGACCGTGAGTGAGCTCCCCCCGCACGACAGCAGCGAGCAGCCCGATCCCCTCGACTCCTTCGACGAGATCATCGAGGCCGAGACCGACCGCGACCCCGACCTCGCGGTCATCGAGGCCGGCAGCCGGACCCTGCGCACCCAGGGCGGTCCGCCGCAGGCCGACGTGCCCGCGCGCCCGGAGGACCCCGAGGTCGACAAGGCCCTGCGGGAGGTCGAGGCGGAGCTGGCGACCCGCTGGGGCGAGACGAAGCTGGAGCCGTCCGTCACCCGGATCTCCGCGCTGATGGACGTGCTGGGCGAGCCGCAGCGGACGTACCCCTCGATCCACATCACGGGGACGAACGGCAAGACCTCCACGGCCCGCATGATCGAGGCCCTGCTCGGCGCCTTCGAGCTGCGCACCGGGCGGTACACCTCGCCGCACGTGCAGTCGATCACCGAGCGGATCAGCCTGGACGGCGCGCCGATCTCCGCCGAGCGGTTCATCGAGACGTACCAGGACGTCAAGCCGTACGTCGAGATGGTCGACGCGCAGCAGGAGTACCGGCTGTCCTTCTTCGAGGTGCTCACCGGGATGGCGTACGCCGCCTTCGCCGACGCGCCCGTGGACGTGGCCGTCGTCGAGGTCGGCATGGGCGGCAGCTGGGACGCCACCAACGTCATCGACGGTGACGTCGCCGTCGTGACCCCCGTCTCCCTGGACCACACCGACCGGCTCGGCTCGACGACCGCCGAGATCGCCGCCGAGAAGGCCGGCATCATCAAGCCGGGCGCCACCGTGATCCTGGCCCAGCAGCCGGTGGACGCGGCGCAGGCGCTGCTGAAGAAGGCCGTGGACGTGGACGCCACCGTGGCCCGCGAGGGCCTGGAGTTCGGGGTCCTGGACCGGCAGGTCGCCGTCGGCGGGCAGCTGATGACGCTGCGCGGGCTGGGCGGCGAGTACCCCGAGGTGTACCTCCCGCTGCACGGCGCCCACCAGGCGCACAACGCGGCCGTGGCGCTCGCCGCCGTCGAGGCGTTCTTCGGCGTGGGCGCGCAGCGGGCCGAGCCCCTGGACATCGACACCGTGCGCAAGGCCTTCGCCGCCGTCTCCTCGCCGGGGCGGCTGGAGGTGGTCCGGCGCTCGCCGACCGTCGTGCTGGACGCCGCCCACAACCCGGCGGGCGCGCGGGTGACGGCGGAGGCGATCGGGGAGGCGTTCCAGTTCAGCCGTCTCGTCGGCGTCGTCGGCGCGAGCGGCGACAAGGACGTGCGGGGGCTGCTGGAGGCGTTCGAGCCGGTCTTCGCCGAGATCGTCGTCACCCAGAACTCCAGCCACCGCGCGATGGACGCCGACGCGCTGGCGGCCGTCGCCGTGGAGGTGTTCGGCGAGGAGCGCGTGCAGGTCGAGCCGCGGCTGCCGGACGCGCTGGAGGCCGCGATCACGCTGGCCGAGGAGGAGGGCGAGTTCGCCGGCGGCGGCGTGCTCGTCACCGGTTCCGTCATCACGGTCGGCGAGGCCCGGCTGCTGCTGGGGAAGGGCTGACATCCCGTGCGTACGCTCTGTTCCTCGACCCTGATCGGCGAGTTCTTCGTCATCGGCTTCGCCGGGCTGGTCGCCATGAAGGACCCGGACCTGTCCATGGCGTCGGTGTGGACGGTCAGCGGGATCGCGATGTTCCTGTGCCTGGTGCTGTGCGGGACGGTGACCCGGCCCGGCGGGATCGCGCTCGGCTGGGCCCTGCAGATCGCGCTCGTCGCCTCCGGTTTCGTCGTGCCGACGATGTTCTTCATGGGAGCGGTCTTCGCCGCGCTGTGGTGGGCGTCGGTGCACTACGGGCGGAAGATCGACGAGGCCAAGGCGAGATTCGCGGCGCAGGCCGAGGGCGCCGCGCAGTAGGGCGTTGTCAGTGCCGGGTGCTTCACTGTGGGTGTGGCACCCGGGCCTCCCCGCCGAAGCGGGGGTGATCCCGGCTTTCCCTTCCGCTCAGCGTATTGCTGATCGTCGTCCCCGCTCCCGCGGGGTTCTCCGGGGAACGGTCCGGGTGCCGCCCTCCCAGCTCAACCCGGTAGCCTCGGCCCAATCGCATAATCTCTGGCCTGCAAGGAGCCGCAAACCATGTCCCAGCGCACTCTCGTCCTGCTGAAGCCGGACGCTGTCCGTCGCTCGTTGGTAGGCGAGATCATCAGCCGTATCGAGCGCAAGGCCGGTTGGCAGATCACCGCGCTGGAGCTGCGCACCCTGGAACGTGCCACGCTGGAACAGCACTATGCGGAGCACGTGGGGCGCCCCTTCTACGAGCCGCTGGTCGAGTTCATGCTGTCCGGCCCCGTCGTCGCCATGATCGTCGAGGGTGAGCGGGTCATCGAGGGCGTCCGGCAGCTGGCCGGTCCCACCGACCCGATCGCGGCGGCCCCCGGTTCCATCCGCGGGGACTACGGTGTGATCGTCCGGGAGAACCTGATCCACGCCTCCGACTCCGAGGAGTCCGCCGAGCGCGAGGTGAAGATCTTCTTCCCGGGCCGCGGCTGATTCCTCGAAGATCCGTTTTTTCTGACGTACCGTCAGTCGAATGGCCCATCTGACCTGGGCGGTCGCACACGGGCGGCCGCCCTGTGGCATATGCGTGCCGATCGGGGGAACGAATGCCTCCGTTGGACCGTCTCCACAAGCGAGGCGGTACGCCATCTGCTGACAATGGCGAAGACCCTCGCGCTGTGTCCGTGAAGGCGCGTCTACGATGGAAGCATTCACGTCACAGCACCCACCTCGCCGACCTGAAAAGCTGTCACAGGCTCCTGGGAAGGCCAGTCGAATCCTGATGGGGAACTCAATGTCGTTCATCGGCCGTGACATGGCTGTCGACCTCGGGACCGCCAACACGCTGGTGTACGTCAGGGGTCGCGGGATCGTACTCAACGAGCCGTCCGTCGTCGCGATCAACACCAATACCGGTGGCATCCTCGCGGTCGGTGCCGAAGCGAAGAAGATGATCGGGCGCACGCCCGGCAACATCGTTGCCGTGCGTCCGCTGAAGGACGGCGTCATCGCCGACTTCGAGATCACCGAGCGGATGCTCCGCTACTTCATTCTGAAGATCCACAAGCGGCGGTATCTGGCTCGTCCGCGGGTCGTCGTCTGTGTGCCCTCCGGCATCACCGGCGTCGAGCGCCGCGCCGTCATCGAGGCGTCGTCCCAGGCCGGCGCCCGGCAGGTGCACATCATCGAGGAGCCCATGGCCGCGGCCATCGGCTCCGGCCTGCCGGTCCACGAGGCCACGGGCAACATGGTGGTCGACATCGGCGGCGGTACCACGGAGGTCGCGGTCATCTCCCTCGGCGGCATCGTCACCGCCCAGTCCATCCGCGTGGCGGGCGACGAGCTGGACAACGCGATCATCCAGCATGTGAAGAAGGAGTACAGCCTTCTCCTGGGTGAGCGCACGGCCGAGCAGATCAAGATCACGATCGGTTCGGCGTACGACCTCGACACCGACGAGCACACCGAAATCCGCGGCCGGGACCTCGTCTCCGGGCTGCCGAAGACCGTCGTCATCTCCGCCGCCGAAGTGCGCAAGGCGATCGAGGAGCCGGTCAACGCCATCGTCGACGCCGTCAAGACGACCCTCGACAAGTGCCCGCCGGAGCTGTCCGGCGACATCATGGACCGGGGCATCGTCCTGACCGGCGGCGGCGCGCTGCTGCGCGGCCTCGACGAGCGGCTGCGCCGGGAGACCGGCATGCCGATCCACATCGCCGAGGACCCGCTGGACAGCGTGGCGCTCGGCTCCGGAAAGTGCGTCGAGGAGTTCGAGGCGCTCCAGCAGGTCCTGGACGCCCAGCCGCGCAGATGACGCGCCGCCCGGTTCCGCCGTACGAGACGATCTCCTCTCGTACGGCGGATCGTTGATATAGAGACAAGAAGCAGGAGACGAGAGGCAGGAGACCGCCTGACCGCCCGGGTCCGTACCGGGGGCGCGGCGGTTTCCGCATCGCTCCATCCCCATAACGCCGATACCAGCGAATTCGCCCATCCATTCCCGAATTCCGACGAGGAAGGCACGGCCGCCGCACGTGAGGGACACGAAAGAGAGCCGGCTGCTCCTGGTGCTGCTGATCGCCATCGCGTTCGCGTTGATCACGGTGGATATCCGCGGCGGGGAGGACTCACCGGTCGACGGTGCCCGGCATGCCGCGGCCACCGTCTTCGGTCCGATCGAGAACGGGGTGTCGGCCGCGGTCGACCCGGTCGGCAACGCGGTCGCCGCGATCCGTGACTCCGGCGACCGGCACGACCGGCTGGCCGAGCTGGAGAAGGAGAACGCCGCGCTGAAGGCGAAGCTCGGCAGCGACGACCGCAGCCGCAGCCGCCTCAAGCAGCTCGACACGATGCTGAAGATCGCCGGCAAGGGCCAGTACGGCATCAAGGGCGCGCAGGTCATCGCGATAGGAGCGGCCCAGGGCTTCTCCTGGACCATCACCATCGACGTCGGCGCCCACGACGGCATCAAGCGGGACATGACCGTCCTCAACGGCGACGGCCTGGTGGGCCGCGTGACGACCGTCGGCCCGGACACCGCGACGGTGCTGCTCGCGAGCGACCCCGACTTCACCGTCGGCACCCGTCTGGAGGGCAGCGACGAGCTCGGCTTCGCCTCCGGCCAGGGCGACCGGCCGCTGCGCGTCGAGCTCCTCAACGGCAAGGCGGAGGTGAAGAAGGGCGACCGCCTCGTCACCTTCGGCTCCCAGGCCGACAAGCCGTTCGTGCCCGGCGTCCCCGTCGGCGTCGTCTCCCGCGTCGACCCCTCCGGCGGCGACCTGACCCGCACCCTCTACGTCACGCCGTACGTCGGCTTCACCAAGCTCGACGTCGTCGGCGTCGTCGTCCAGGCCCCGAAGAAGGACCCCCGCGACACGGTCCTGCCGGACAAGCCCGAGCCGGCCCCCAGGCCGACGGTGACGGTGACCGTGACCCCGTCCGCCCAGGCGCCCGCCGACGGCCAGTTCCCGCCCGAGCAGTAGGAGCTCATGCCCATGCGCGTCAACCGGATCCTGCTGTCCGCCTCCCTGGTCGTCGTCGCCCTGGTGATCCAGGTCAGCGTCCTGGCCCGGCTCCACCTGCCCGGCGCCGTCCCCGACCTGCTGCTGCTCACCGTCCTCGGCCTCGCCCTGGTGTACGGCCACGTCGGCGGCGCCCTCGTCGGCTTCGGCGCCGGGCTCCTCGCCGACCTCGCCCCGCCCGCCGACCACGCCGCCGGCCGCTACGCCCTCGTGCTGTGCGTCATCGGCTACCTCGCCGGACTCGTCCGACCCGAGAACGGCCGGCTGAAGTCCGCCGTCGGCCCCCTGGCCGTCGTGGGCGTCGCCGCCATCGGCTCCACCCTGCTGTACGCCGGTGTGGGCGCCCTCGTCGGCGACACCGCCGCCCGCCACGTCGGCCTGCCGGGCCTGCTGTTCACGGCCACCCTGTACGACCTGCTGCTCGCCCCCTTCGTCGTCCCCGGCATCATGGCGCTGGCCCGGCGCGCCGAGAACGACCCGCTCGCCGAGACCGGCTCCGCCGCCCAGAGCACCGACATCTCCTCCGGCTGGGCCGCCGGAGGCACCGGCTTGCGCATCGGCGGCCAGCGGAGCGGACTGCGGGTGAAGGCGGCCCGGTCCCGGGCGGCCCGCGCCGGGCGCATCAAGGGGGTCAAGCGGCTGTGACGACGGTGACGGACACGCCGCAGGCCCGGGGCGCGGACCGGCCCGGCAGGACACGTACACACACCGAGAGGGGGAGGCAGCCGCAGTGACCAACATTCCCGAGACCGGGCGCAGTCCGCGGGTCCAGATCCGGCTCGTCGTCATCCAGGTCCTCGTCCTCTCCCTCCTGGGCACGCTCGGCGGCCGGTTGTGGTATCTCCAGATCCGCGAGGGCGAGGAGTACGCCAAGGAGGCGTCCGGCAACCACGTCCAGCAGGTCGTCCAGCCCGCCGTGCGCGGCTCGATCCTGGACGCGCGCGGTGTGCCGCTGGCCGACAACGAGACCCGGCTCGTCGTCTCCGCCTCCCGCACCGAGCTGATGAAGATGAAGGACGACGGCAAGGCGGTCCTCACCAAGCTCGCCGGCGTCCTCGGCATGCAGCCCAAGGAGGTCATGGAGAAGGTCCGGCTGTGCGACGCCAAGACGCCGCAGCCGTGCTGGAACGGCTCGCCGTACCAGCCCATCCCCATCACCGACGAGGCCACCCCCAAGCAGGCCCTGCAGATCCGCGAGCGCTCCGAGGACTTCCCCGGCATCACCGCCGAACCGCAGGCCATGCGCCGTTACCCGAGCCCCGGCAAGGCCAACACCGCCCAGGTGCTGGGCTACCTCTCGCCCGTGACGGACGAGGAGATCAAGCAGGCCCAGGACAGCGAATCGCCCTATCTGCGCTCGGACCAGGTCGGCCGCTCCGGACTGGAACGCCAGTACGACAAGCAGCTGCGCGGCAAGGCCGGCGTCACCCGCTACGAGGTCGACAACCTCGGCCGCGTCATCGGCAAGGCGGAGTCCGACGCCGCCCAGCCCGGCTCCAACCTCGTCACCAGCATCGACGCCCGGGTGCAGCGGGTCGCCGAGTACGAGCTGAACGAGGCCATGAAGGCCGCCCGCAAGGAGTTCGACCGCAACACCGGCACCACCTACAAGGCCGACTCCGGTGCGGTGGTGGTGATGGAGGCCCGCACGGGCCGGATCGTGGCGATGGCGTCCAACCCGACGTACGACCCCAACGCCTGGGTCGGCGGCATCTCCTCCGCCGACTACAAGAAGCTCACCGGGAAGAACTCCAACTACCCGCTGCTCAACCGCGCCATACAGGGTCAGGCGGCCCCCGGCTCGATCTTCAAGGTGGTCTCCACGGCCGCCGCCGTCGAGGCCGGGTACGACTTCGACGGCAGCTACCAGTGCTCCAGCGCGTACAACGTCGGCGGCCAGGTCTTCAAGAACTTCGAGTCGGCGAACTACGGCGCCATCGATCTGGGCCGGGCGCTGGAGGTCTCCTGCGACACCGTCTACTACCGGCTCGCGCACCAGGAGTGGAAGAAGGACGGCGGCATCGACCCCAAGGGCAAGCCGAACGACTACTTCTTCAAGGCCGCCCACCAGTTCGGCCTCGGCAAGGAGACCGGCATCGACCTGCCCAACGAGGTCACCGGCCGCGTCCCCGACCGCCAGTGGAAGCAGCGGTACTGGAACGCCAACAAGGACGCCTGGTGCAAGTCGGGCAAGAAGGACGGCTCGTACGTGGAGAAGATCGCGTACGAGAACTGCGTCGAGGGAAACAAGATGCGCGCCGGTGACGAGATCAACTACTCCATCGGCCAGGGTGACACGCTGGTGACGCCGATTCAGATGGCCACCATCTACGCGGCCATCTCCAACGGGGGCACCCTCTACACCCCGAGCGTCGGCAAGGCCATCGTCAGCCCCGACGGCAAGAAGGTCAGCGAGATCGAGCCCGAGTCGCACGGCAGGCTGCCCATAAGCAAGGAGACGCGGGACAAGATGGACGCCGCCCTCGCCGGCGTCGCCACCCGCGGTACGGCCGCCTGGCGGTTCGGGGGCTGGCCGCAGGACGAGATCCCGATGCACGCCAAGACCGGTACCGCGGAGGTCTACGGCAAGCAGACGACGTCGTGGTTCGCCACCTACACCGACGACTACGCGATCGTCATGACGATCTCCCAGGGCGGTACGGGTTCCGGCGCCTCCGGCCCGGCCGTCCGCAAGATCTACGACGCGCTGTACGGCGTCCAGGAGGACGGCTCCATCGACCGGAAGAAGGCGCTGCTGCCCGAGCCGGCGAAGAGCCTGCCGAAGGTCAAGCCGGACGGGACCATCACCGCGCCGAAGATCGCAGACGATCCCGCGAAGCGGGAGAAGGCCGCCGAGCCGGGACAGCCGGGCGAGAGCCCCTCGCCGGACGGCGCCGGGCAGCCGCAGGACGACGCGGCGACCGTGGCGACACCGGCGGCGGAGAACCGGCAGACGCGGCGGCGCGCAGACCGCGGGGCGCGGACGGCGCGGACGGCGCGGAGGGTGCGGAGGGTGCGGAGGGTGCCGGCATGACGGGGGCGAACAGCTTCCAGGTCTCCGGGTACGGGCCCGAACGCGCCGGGTGGACGCGGCTGCTCGCCCGCGACTCGGTCGCGCGCCGGCTGGACTGGCCGATACTGCTGTCCGCGACGGCGCTGTCGCTGATCGGCTCGGTGCTCGTGTTCTCGGCGACCCGCAACCGCACCGAGCTCAACCAGGGCGACCCGTACTACTTCCTCGTCCGCCACCTGCTGAACACCGGCATCGGGATCGCCCTGATGATCGCCACGGTCTGGCTGGGGCACCGCACGCTGCGGACGGCCGTGCCGCTCCTGTACGGGGCGTCCGTGTTCCTGATCCTGCTGGTGCTCACGCCGCTCGGCTCGACGGTCAACGGCGCCCACTCCTGGATCCAGCTCGGCGGCGGGTTCTCGCTGCAGCCGTCGGAGTTCGTGAAGATCACGATCATCCTGGGCATGGCGATGCTGCTGGCGGCGCGGGTGGACGCGGGGGACAAGCCGTACCCCGACCACCGGACGGTGCTCCAGGCCCTGGGGCTGGCCGTCGTGCCCATGCTGATCGTGATGCTCATGCCCGACCTCGGGTCGGTCATGGTGATGGTCGTCATCGTGCTGGGGGTGCTGCTCGCCTCCGGCGCGTCCAACCGGTGGGTGTTCGGACTGCTCGGGACCGGGGCCGTCGGGGCGGTTGCGGTGTGGCAGCTGGGCATCCTGGACGAGTACCAGATCAACCGCTTCGCGGCCTTCGCCAATCCGGAACTGGATCCGGCGGGCGTCGGCTACAACACCAACCAGGCGCGCATCGCGATCGGCTCCGGGGGACTGACGGGCTCCGGGCTCTTCCACGGCTCGCAGACGACGGGACAGTTCGTGCCCGAGCAGCAGACGGACTTCGTCTTCACCGTGGCGGGTGAGGAGCTGGGGTTCGTCGGGGCCGGGATCATCATCCTGCTGCTGGGCGTGGTGCTGTGGCGTGCGTGCCGCATCGCGCGGGAGACCCCCGACCTGTACGGCACGATCGTCGCGGCCGGGATCGTGGCGTGGTTCGCCTTCCAGTCCTTCGAGAACATCGGCATGACGCTGGGCATCATGCCGGTGACGGGCCTGCCGCTGCCGTTCGTGTCGTACGGCGGGACGTCGATGTTCGCCGTGTGGATAGCGGTGGGGTTGTTGCAGTCGATCACTGTGCAGCGGCCCATGTCGGCGTGAGCGCCGCGCCGCCCGGGCGGGGTGCCCGCGGAGCGCCGCGCCGGCCGGGCGGCGCGGCCCGGTGAACGCCGGGTCCGGAGGCACCCCGCGGGCGGGTTAGGCTTGATGGTCACCCCTGTCAGCTCACGAAGGTTCCGCGAGATGCCTGCCGAAGCCGCCGAGTCTGTGTTCCCGCAGCTCGAAGCTCTGCTCCCGCATGTGCAGAAGCCGATCCAGTACGTCGGCGGAGAGCTCAACTCCACGGTCAAGGACTGGAACTCCTGCGACGTCCGCTGGGCGCTGATGTACCCAGACGCCTACGAGGTCGGGTTGCCCAACCAAGGCGTCATGATCCTGTACGAGGTACTGAACGAGCAGGAGGGCGTCCTCGCCGAGCGCACCTACAGCGTGTGGCCGGACCTGGAGGCGCTGATGCGGGAGCACGGCGTCCCGCAGTTCACGGTGGACAGCCACCGGCCGGTGCGCGCGTTCGACGTGTTCGGCCTGTCGTTCTCCACGGAGCTGGGGTACACGAACATGCTGGCCGCGCTGGACCTGGCCGGCATCCCGCTGGAGGCGAAGGACCGCGGGCTGGACGACCCGATCGTCATGGCCGGCGGACACGCCGCGTTCAACCCCGAGCCGATCGCCGACTTCATCGACTGCGCGGTCATCGGTGACGGCGAGCAGGCCGTGCTGGAGGTCACCGGGATCGTCCGCGCCTGGAAGGCGGAGGGGCGGCCGGGCGGCCGCGAGGAACTGCTGCTGCGCCTGGCGAAGACGGGCGGGGTGTACGTTCCCGGGTTCTACGACGTGGAGTACCTGCCGGACGGCCGTATCGCCCGCGTCGTACCCAACCGGTCCGGTGTGCCGTGGCGTGTGTCCAAGCACACCGTGATGGACCTGGACGAGTGGCCCTACCCGAAGCAGCCGCTGGTGCCGCTGGCGGAGACGGTCCACGAGCGCATGTCGGTCGAGATCTTCCGCGGCTGCACCCGCGGCTGCCGCTTCTGCCAGGCCGGCATGATCACCCGCCCGGTGCGCGAGCGGTCGATCACCGGCATCGGCGAGATGGTGGAGAAGGGCCTGAACGCGACCGGCTTCGAGGAGGTCGGCCTGCTGTCGCTGTCCAGCGCCGACCACTCCGAGATCGGCGACATCGCCAAGGGGCTGGCGGACCGCTACGCGGACGACAAGATCGGTCTGTCGCTGCCGTCGACCCGCGTCGACGCCTTCAACATCGACCTGGCGAACGAGCTGACGAGGAACGGCCGCCGGTCCGGCCTGACCTTCGCCCCCGAGGGCGGCTCGGAGCGCATCCGCAAGGTCATCAACAAGATGGTCTCCGAGGAGGACCTGATCCGGACGGTCGCCACGGCCTACGGCAACGGCTGGCGGCAGGTGAAGCTGTACTTCATGTGCGGCCTGCCGACGGAGACCGACGACGACGTCCTGCAGATCGCCGACATGGCCACCCGCGTGATCCAGAAGGGGCGCGAGGTGTCCGGGTCGAACGACATCCGCTGCACCGTCTCGATCGGCGGCTTCGTCCCCAAGCCCCACACCCCCTTCCAGTGGGCGCCGCAGCTGTCGGCGGAGGAGACGGACGCCCGGCTGCAGAAGCTGCGCGACAAGATCCGCGGTGACAAGAAGTACGGCCGCTCCATCGGCTTCCGGTACCACGACGGCAAGCCCGGCATCGTCGAGGGCCTGCTGTCGCGCGGCGACCGCCGTATCGGCGCGGTCATCCGCGCCGTGTACGAGGACGGCGGCCGGTTCGACGGCTGGCGCGAGCACTTCTCGTACGACCGCTGGATGAGCTGCGCGGAGAAGGCGCTGGCGCCCTACGGCGTCGACGTCGACTGGTACACCACCCGCGAGCGCGGCTACGAGGAGGTCCTTCCCTGGGACCACCTCGACTCCGGTCTGGACAAGGACTGGCTCTGGGAGGACTGGCAGGACGCCCTCGACGAGACCGAGGTCGAGGACTGCCGCTGGACTCCCTGCTTCGACTGCGGCGTCTGCCCGCAGATGGACACCCACATCCAGATCGGCCCGACGGGCAAGAAGCTCCTGCCCCTGACGGTCAAGAACGCCGCGTCCGGCACCGGCTGAGGCCGGACCGGTCACGTCGTGCGCCCCGCCCGGGTGTCCGTCCCGGGCGGGGCCGCGTGCGTTCGGGGCCGTGGGTCAGTCGGTGGTCGGTTTCCCGCGCAGCGCGGTGTCCACCTGCCCCCGGCTGAGCCCGGTCGCGCGGACGAGGGCATGCCGGTCGACGCCGCGTGCGTACGCGGCCCGCATGGCCGCGTTCCGCCGGGCGATGTGCGCTGCGCGGCGGTCCTTGCCCGCCACCGTGTGCTGCAGCAGCCAGGCCCACCACAGCAGGGTGCGGCCGGTCCAGCGGTCGAGAGGGGCGGATTCGGGCGTGAGGGGAGCTGCCAACAGGTACCTCTTCCGTGATCGTGCGTGCCGGATTCGACGGTGCCGTCCACGGGACGGGGCGACAAGGACGCGAACGCGCCGTGAGAGGCGGGACGTCCGGGGCGCGGCGGTGCGGAACCGGCCACACGAGGCGGGGCGAGCCCCGGTGGCCCCTGTCGTGGTGGCCGGGACGAGGGGGACCGTCCGGATGCATCCGGACGGGTCGCCGGTGCGTCTACACCGGTATGGAACTGCAGAAACAGCCCTCGGAGAGCCCCGCGCCGTCCGAGGCGGCCGTGCGGCCCGCGCACGGTGAGCGGCAGCCGCCGCCGGGTGGGGGATGTCTCGTCGTCGCGGTCCGGATCCCGGTGCGGATCGTGATGCTGGTGCTGGTCCTGCCGGTGCGGATGGTGTGGGACGCGCTGGTCGTCGGGGCGCGGTTCCTGAACGGCACGGTGCTGCGGCCCGTCGGGCGGGCCCTGCTGTGGCTGGGGCGCGCGGTGTTCGTGTGGCCCTTCGTGGGGCTGTGGCGGTATGTCGTCGTGCCCGTGGCGAAGGGACTGGCCTGGCTCGCGAAGGTGTGCGTCGGCATTCCGGCGGTGTGGCTGTACCGGTGGGTGCTGACCCCGCTCGGGCACGGGTGCGCGTGGGTGTACGCGCGCGTGCTGACCCCGGCCGGGCACGCGGTGGTGTGGGTGCTGCGGGGCGTCGGCGCCGGGCTCGCGGCCGTCGGGCGCGCCGTGTACGCGGTGCTGGGTGTGCTGGCGCGGTACCTCGTCGTCGTGCCCGCGATGTGGCTCCACACCTGGGTGCTCACGCCGGTCGGACGCGCCCTCGCCTGGTGCGGCAGGGGTCTGGCGTGGTGCGTGCGCATGGCCGTGACCGGGGTCGGCGTCGCGCTGTACTGGGTGGGAAGGGTGCTGTTCGTCCTGCCCGCCGCCGGTGTGTGGCGGTGGGTGCTCGTCCCCGTCGGGCGGGTGCTCGCCGCCGTCGGGAGAGAGGCCGGGGCGGCGCTCGGGCACGCCTGGCGGGTTGCGGGGCACCTCTCGCTCGCCGTCGGGCGGGCCCTCGGGACGCTCTTGCGGTGGATCTTCGTGGAGCCGGTGCGGTGGGCGTACCGCAGTGTGCTGACGCCCGTCGGGCACGCCGTGCGGGACGCCGTGCTCAGGCCCGTGGCCGAGGCCGCGCGCGGGGCCGGGCGGGCCGTGCGGCAGGCGCTCGGCTCCGCCCGGGCGACCGCGCGGCAGGCCCGCGCCGACGTGCGGCGGATGCTGTTCGGGGAGCCGGCACCGGTCCGGGCGGTGGACCGGCGGGAACCTTCGGCCGCCGAGGGTCGTACTCTTGGTGGCAGTACGACCGCTCTCACGAAGGACTGAACGACACTGGGCAAGCGACAGCCCGAAGGCCCGCCGCCGGTTCCCGCGGTGCAGCGCATCAGACTGCGCTACACCAAGCGCGGCCGCCTCCGGTTCACCAGCCACCGTGACTTCCAGCGCGCCTTCGAGCGTGCGCTGCGCCGCGCCGAGGTGCCGATGGCGTACTCGGCGGGGTTCACGCCGCACCCGAAGGTGTCGTACGCCAATGCCGCACCCACCGGCACGGGCAGTGAGGCGGAGTACCTGGAGATCGCGCTCACCGAGCCGCGGGACCCCGAACAGCTCAGGGTCCTCCTCGACGAGTCGCTGCCCGCCGGGCTCGACGTGATCGAGGCGGTTCAGGCCCGGACCTCCGGGCTCGCCGACCGGCTGACGGCCTCCGTGTGGGAGCTGCGGCTGGACGGGGTGGAGCCCGCGGAGGCCGCGCGCGCCGTCGAGGCGTTCAACGCGGCCGAGACCGTGGAGGTCCAGCGCCTGACCAAGAACGGCGTCCGCACCTTCGACGCCCGGTCCGCCGTCGCGCACCTGGAGAGCGTGGAAACGCAGAGTTCCCCGGCTGATAGGCCGAGTGACCGGCCCTGTGCGATACTGCGGCTGGTTGTTCGGCACGTGACGCCTGCCGTACGACCCGACGACGTCCTGTCCGGTCTCAGCGCCGTGGCCGACCTGGCGCCGCCGGTCCCCGCAGCGGTGACCAGGCTGGCGCAGGGGCTGTTCGATGAAGAGACCGGCACGGTGACCGACCCGCTCGCGCCCGACCGCGAGGCAGCAGCGACCGTGCCGCAGGCGGCCGGCGCGACTGCCGTCGCGAAGGCGCCGGCGTAAGGAAGGTCCCCTCCGGGACGGACGTCGAAGCGCCGCCCTCGAACTCGGGAGCCACCTGGGTCGGGCAGCGCACCGACCAGAAGACTTTCGCCAGGCCGTGCACAACAAGGGGTACGGAACCGGCGAGACAGGACACAGAGAGCTTCCGAGCGGCGCCCGCGCCCCGGACGGCGGCAACCGCGCACCGCGCGAGCCGCGGACGTCAACGGTGATCGACCTGATCGAGCGCCGGACCAGGCGCGGCGCCCGGGAGCCTGACGGGAGAAACGCCCGCATGCTCGAACCGACCGAGCCCACTCAGGGCTCCGAACCGAACACCCCCAGCGACACCCTGCCGCCGCGTCGTCGGCGCCGGGCCGCTTCCCGGCCGGCGGGCCCGCCGGCCACCTCCTCCGGCACCCCGGCGGAGACGGTCGCGCCGGCCATACCGGCCGCGGCGCAGGCCGAGAGCGACGAGGCCGCGGAGGCCGAGGCCACCGCGCTCGCCGCCACGACCGGTGACGAGGAGAAGACGGCCCAGGAGACTGCGGCACCCGCCGCCGAGGAGCCCGCGCCCGCCGGCCGTCGTCGCCGGCGCGTCGTACGCCGCGCCTCCGCGCCCGCCGGTGCCCCCGCGTCGGCGGAGGCGGCCGAGACCGTCGTCCCCGCGGCCCCCGCCGCCGGAACCACCGAAGCACCCGAGGCCACCGAAGCGGCCGAGAGCGCTGCTCCGCGGCGCACCCGGCGCCGTGCGACGCGCACGGTGTCCGCGCCCGCGCCGTCGGCGGAATCCACGGAGCCCGCAGAGCTCGCGGTGTCCGCAGAGGCCGCTGCTCCGGAAGCCGCGCCGGCGTCCGCCACCGAGACCCCGGCCGCCGAGAGCGCCGCTGCCGACGACGAGGCCGCCGCTCCGCGCCGGACGCGGCGCCGGGCCACGCGCCGGGTGTCCGCGCCCGCCGAGACGGCCGAAGCGGCTGAGACCACCGAGACGGCCGAGGCGGCCGAGCCCGCCGCATCCCCCGAGAGCGCCGCGGGTGCCGGCCGGAAGGACACCGCCGTGAGCCAGGCCCCCGAGGCCCCCGCAGCCGCCGAGACGGGCAAGGCCGCGCAGGCCGAGGAAGCCGCTCCGCGCCGTCCGCGGCGCCGGGCCGTCCGCAAGGCGGCCACCGGCTTTGCCGCGCCCGCCCAGCCCGCCGGGACGTCCGCCGCCGAGGCCGACGCCCCGCGTCGCCCGGCACGTCCCGCCGTCGCCGTCTTCCAGCCTCCGGTGTTCGCCGAGCCGAAGTTCCAGACGCCGGAGCGGGCCGCCGCAGAGGCGGCCGCCGTGGCTGCCGGGGCCGAGGAGCCCGAGGCGACCGAGGAGCCCGAGGCGACCGCGGAGGTCCAGGGGGCCGAGGAGTTCCCGGAGGAGCAGGCCACCGGTGCGCGCCGCCGCCGTCGGCGCCGGGGGGCCGCGGCCGACGAGCGTGCCGTGGAGCCCCGGGCCGAGGAGGAGCCGGAGGCCGAGGAGCCCGAGGAGTCCGACGGGCCCGAGGGCGAGGACACCGAGGACGCCGAGGGCGCCGAGGAGGGCGGCTCGCGCCGCCGTCGCCGCCGGGGCGGCCGTCGCCGCCGCCGGGGCGAGGCCGGTGAGGGCATGGACGCCGACGCCGAGGAGCTCGCCGCCGAGCAGGCCGCCCAGGACGCCGAGGACACCGCCGAGCAGGTGGAGGAGGACACCGAGGAAGCGGAGGAGTCCGAGCGGACCGCCGACGAGCACGCTCACGCCGGGAACGGCTCCACCAGCAGCCGTCGCCGCCGTCGCCGCCGCCGTCGCGCCGGTGACACCTCCGCCGACGTCGAGCCCTCCGCCGACGACCCCGAGCGCACCGTCGTCAAGGTCCGCGAGCCGCGCAAGGCCGCCGAGCCGTCCGACGAGGTACAGTCCATCAAGGGCTCGACCCGGCTGGAGGCCAAGAAGCAGCGTCGCCGCGAGGGCCGCGAGCAGGGCCGCCGCCGCGTCCCGATCATCACCGAGGCCGAGTTCCTGGCCCGGCGCGAGGCCGTCGAGCGCGTCATGGTCGTCCGCCAGTACGGCGACCGCACGCAGATCGGCGTCCTGGAGGACGGCGTGCTCGTCGAGCACTACGTCAACAAGGAGCAGTCGACGTCGTACGTCGGCAACGTCTACCTCGGCAAGGTGCAGAACGTCCTGCCGTCGATGGAGGCCGCCTTCATCGACATCGGCAAGGGCCGCAACGCCGTGCTGTACGCGGGCGAGGTCAACTTCGAGGCGCTGGGCATGGCCAACGGGCCGCGCCGCATCGAGACCGCCCTCAAGTCCGGGCAGTCCGTGCTCGTCCAGGTGACGAAGGACCCCATCGGGCACAAGGGCGCCCGTCTCACCAGCCAGGTATCCCTCCCCGGCCGCTACCTCGTGTACGTGCCCGAGGGCTCGATGACCGGCATCAGCCGCAAGCTGCCCGACACCGAGCGGGCCCGGCTGAAGACCATCCTCAAGAAGATCGTCCCCGAGGACGCGGGCGTCATCGTGCGCACCGCCGCCGAGGGCGCCAGCGAGGACGAGCTGCGCCGCGACGTCGAGCGGCTCCAGGCGCAGTGGGAGGAGATCCAGAAGAAGGCCAAGAACGGCAACGCGCCGACGCTGCTGTACGGCGAGCCGGACATGACCGTCCGGGTCGTGCGCGACATCTTCAACGAGGACTTCTCCAAGGTCGTCGTCAGCGGTGACGACGCCTGGGAGACCATCCACGGGTACGTCTCCCACGTCGCGCCGGATCTCGCCGACCGCCTGCAGCGGTGGACCTCCGAGGTCGACGTCTTCGCCACGTACCGGATCGACGAGCAGCTCGCCAAGGCGCTGGACCGCAAGGTCTGGCTGCCCAGCGGCGGTTCGCTGGTGATCGACCGGACCGAGGCGATGGTCGTCATCGACGTCAACACCGGCAAGTTCACCGGCCAGGGCGGCAACCTGGAGGAGACGGTCACCAGGAACAACCTGGAGGCGGCCGAGGAGATCGTGCGCCAGCTCCGGCTGCGCGACCTCGGCGGCATCATCGTGATCGACTTCATCGACATGGTGCTGGAGTCCAACCGGGACCTGGTGCTGCGCCGTCTGCTGGAGTGCCTGGGCCGCGACCGTACGAAGCACCAGGTCGCCGAGGTGACCTCGCTGGGGCTCGTGCAGATGACCCGCAAGCGGGTCGGCCAGGGCCTGCTGGAGTCGTTCTCGGAGACCTGCGTCCACTGCAACGGGCGCGGAGTCATCGTCCACCTGGACCAGCCGTCCGCCGCCCAGAGCGGGGGCAAGCGCCGCAAGCGGGCGCGTGCCGGCGCCGCCGAGCAGCCGCACGAGCACGAGGCCGTGGCCGCCGTCGAGACCGCCGAGACGGCGGAGCAGGAGGCGGAGGCCGAGTCCGAGGCCGAGGTGACCGCCGAGGCCGCCGAGCCGGTTGCCCTGCCGGCGCCCGACTTCGCGCCGGACGAGGAGCTGTACAGCAGCATCGCCGAGGCGGAGGCCGCGGCGGGGCGCGGGCGTACGCGGCGCCGGGCGAGCCGGCGGGCGTCGGCTCCGGCGGGCGCGCCGCGCGGCGAGGCCGAGAAGCCCGGGAAGGCTGAGAAGCCCGAGAAGGCCGGGAAGGCAGCGCAGGCGGAGAAGGCCGCGCAGGTCCAGGTGCCCACGGCGCAGGACGTGACGGCCGAGCAGGAGGCCGAGCGTCCGGTGCGGCAGGAGCCGGCCGCCGAGGCGCTGGCCGAGCCCGCGGCAGTCGAGGACGCGGTCGTCGCGGCCCCGGCCCCCGAGGCCCCGGCCGCCGAGGAGGCCGCGCCCAAGGGCCGTACCCGTCGCCGGGCGACCCGCAGGGCGTCCGCTCCGGCCGGATCGCCGGCGGGAGCCGAGGCGGCCGTGGTGACGGTCCCCGAGGCGGCGCCGGCCGGGCGGGCCGAGGAGACCGGGGAGACCGCCCCGGCGGCTCCGGCGGCTCCGGTGGAGCAGCCCGAGCCCGCCGCCCCGGCCCGTCCGCGGCGCCGCGCCGTGCGGAAGGCCACCGCGCCCACCGCACCCGTGGAGGCGGCCGTCGTGGTCCTCCCGTCGGCTTCCGAGCCGGCCGCCGGGCCTGCCGCCGCGCAGGAGGCCCCGGCGCAGGAGGCCCCGGCCGAGCCGGTCGCCGGGAGCCCGGTAGAGGCCAAGGCCGCAGCAGTCGCCGAAGAGGCCGAAGAGGCCGCTCCGGCCAAGAAGGCGGCGCGCAAGACGGCCAAGAAGGCCACGGCGAAGAAGGCGGCCACGAAGAAGACCGCCGCCACGAAGAAGACGGCGGCGGCCAAGAAGACCGCGGCCACCGAGGAGGCGGCCACCGAGGAGGCGGCGGTCAAGAAGACGGCCGCGAAGAAGACGGCCGCGAAGAAGACCGCCGCGAAGAAGACGACGGCCAAGAAGGCGGCCGCCAAGAAGACCGCCACCAAGTCGGCGGCCAAGAAGACGGCCTCGAAGAAGACCGCGGCGGCCGAGCAGACGGCCTCGTCCGTCTCGGCCTCCACCGACGAGGTCTGACCCGACCAGGGTTCACCGACGTGGGGTCCTGCCCGGAGGCGGGCAGGACCCCACGTCGTCTCATCGGCCCCGGCGCGTTGCCCGGGGCGCTGCCGACGGCACGCAAGCAAGGAGAGAAACACGATGATCGGCCTCATACTCGCGGCTGGTGCCGGACGGCGCCTGCGGCCCTACACCGACACCCTGCCCAAGGCGCTGGTTCCGGTGGGTCCCGAGGGTGCGGAGGACAGCCTGACGGTGCTGGACCTGACGCTGGGCAACTTCGCGGAGGTCGGGCTGACCGAGGCGGCGGTCATCGTCGGCTACCGCAAGGAGGCCGTGTACGCGCGCAAGGAGGCGCTGGAGGCGAAGTACGGCCTGAAGCTCACCTTGATCGACAACGACAGGGCCGAGGAGTGGAACAACGCCTACTCCCTGTGGTGCGGGCGGGAGGCGCTGAAGGACGGGGTGATCCTGGCCAACGGCGACACCGTGCACCCGGTGTCGGTGGAGAAGACGCTGCTGGCGGCGCGCGGGGACGGCAAGAGGATCATTCTCGCGCTGGACACGGTGAAGGAGCTCGCCGACGAGGAGATGAA
>NZ_JBEXTV010000074.1:0-35506 GCF_040628835.1 Streptomyces sp. NPDC006134
GGGGCGCACGGTCAGGACCGTGAACCGTGAGGTCATCGCGCCCTTGCTGCCCTGCCGCCAGGTCACCTCGGTGAACCGGCCGGCACCGGCCTGCGCGGCGAGGACCGAGACGGCTCGCGGCGCGGTGCGGTAGCGGGGCAGCGTGGGCGGACCGAGACCGCCGTAGGCGGGCCGGTACGGCTCGGAAGCCTCCGGGGGGCGACTTCCTTCCCGGTCAGAGCCAGGACATAGGACAGCCCCCGCTCCTCGAGACCGATACGGAACGGGGTGCTGACCCCGTAGCCGGCATCGGCGACCACCACCGGCGCCTTCAACCTCCACTCGGTGAGCGTGTCCAGCAGGCCGAGCGCCAGACGCCACTTCTCCTGGTGGGTGACGTCGTCGGGGACTCCTGCCCTGCGGCAGCGGTCCGGTTCGTCCGTCCACTCGCGCGGCAGATACAACCGCCAGTCCAGTGGCAGGACGCGGTGTCGGTGGCGGCATGGACGCTGACCGCGACCTGGCAGTTCGCCCGTTTCCCGACCGCTCCGCAGTACTGCCGGGCCACCCCACCGACGCGGTGCCGCACCTGGGGAACGACACGTCGTCGATCACCCACACCTCGGGGCGGATCACCTCGGACAGCCGCTCGGCGATCCGCCGCCGCACCGGCAGCGGATCCCACGGCGACTGGTTCACGAACTGCTGCAGCGCCTGCATGTTCCCGTCCGGCAGCCGCTCGGCCGTCGACTGGACCGACTTGCGCCGGCCGTCCAGCATCAGCCCCCGCAGACAACACTCGCCCCACCACCGCTGATCCCGCCGCGGCATGGAGGCGAACACATCGGCAACGAACCCCGATGACTCACCCCGGAGCCGTTCCGCCTCCCCAGCCTCACACCAGCAAGATGCCCACCACCCGCCGTGATCACCCGGCGCAACGAAGCACTGCTAGGCAGCCGGTCCCCGAGGCTCCTTGCCGCCGTCGCCGGCGTCCCTGTCGTCGTCGACGATCTCCGCGTCGACCACCCCTTCCTCCTCCTGCGGCGCGGTGTGCCGCTCGCCGCCCGCCGCAGCGCCCGGTTCCTGTCCGGCCTGCGCGTACATCGCCTGGCCCATGCGCTGGCTGACCGTGGCGAGTTTCTCGACGCCGTCCCGCAGGGCGGGCGTGGCGGCGTCGCGCTCCAGGAGGGACTTCAGGTCGGCGACGGCCGACTCGACCTCGGAGCGGACCTCGGCGGGGACCTTGTCGCCGTTGTCCCGCAGAAACTTCTCCGTCTGGTAGACGAGCTGCTCGGCCTGGTTGCGGGTCTCGGCGGCCTCCCGGCGTGCGCGGTCCTCCTCGGCGTACTGTTCGGCCTCCCGCATCATGCGGTCGATGTCCTCCTTGGGCAGCGCCGAGCCGCCGGTGACGGTCATCTTCTGCTCGCGGCCGGTCGCCAGGTCCTTGGCGGAGACGTGCATGATGCCGTTGGCGTCGATGTCGAAGGCGACCTCGATCTGCGGGACGCCGCGCGGGGCGGGCGGCAGGCCGGTGAGGTCGAAGGTGCCGAGCTTCTTGTTGTAGGCGGCGATCTCCCGCTCGCCCTGGTAGACCTGGATGCCGACCGAGGGCTGGTTGTCGGTGGCCGTGGTGAAGATCTCCGAGCGCCGGGTCGGGATGGTCGTGTTGCGTTCGATCAGCTTGGTCATGATGCCGCCCTTGGTCTCGATGCCCAGGGACAGCGGGGTGACGTCGAGCAGCAGGACGTCCTTGACGTCGCCGCGCAGCACGCCCGCCTGGAGAGCCGCGCCGACCGCGACGACCTCGTCGGGGTTGACGCCCTTGTGCGGGTCCTTGCCGGTGAGCTCCCGCACCAGCTCGGTGACCGCGGGCATGCGGGTGGAGCCGCCGACCAGGATCACGTGGTCGATCGCGGAGAGTTCGATCCCGGCGTCCTTCACCGCCTGGTGGAAGGGCTTCTTGCACCGCTCCAGCAGGTCGGCGGTCAGTTCCTGGAACTGGGCGCGGGTGAGCTTCTCGTCCAGGTGGAGCGGGCCCTCGGCGGAGGCGGTGATGTAGGGCAGGTTGATCGAGGTCTCCGTGGCCGACGACAGCTCGATCTTCGCCTTCTCGGCGCCCTCGCGCAGCCGCTGCACCGCCATCTTGTCCCGGGCCAGGTCCACGCCGTACTGGCCCTGGAACCGCTTGACGAGGTACTCGACGACCCGCTGGTCCCAGTCGTCGCCGCCGAGGTGGGTGTCGCCGTTGGTGGCCTTCACCTCGATGACGCCCTCGCCCATCTCCAGCAGCGACACGTCGAAGGTGCCGCCGCCCAGGTCGAAGACGAGGACGGTCTGGTCGTTCTCCTTGTCCAGGCCGTACGCCAGCGCCGCCGCCGTCGGCTCGTTGACGATCCGCAGCACCTTCAGGCCGGCGATCTCCCCGGCCTCCTTGGTGGCCTGCCGCTGGGCGTCGTCGAAGTAGGCGGGGACGGTGATCACCGCGTCGGTGACGTCCTCCCCGAGGTACGCCTCCGCGTCCCGCTTCAGCTTCTGCAGCACCCGGGCGGACAGCTCCTGCGCCCGGTAGCGGGTGCCGTCGACCGAGCCCTGCTCGGGGAAGCGCCAGTGCGCGTCACCCATGTGCCGTTTCACGGAGCGCGCGGTGCGCTCGACGTTCGTCACGGCCTGCCGTTTGGCGACCTCCCCGACCAGGACCTCGCCGTTCTTCGCGAAGGCCACGACCGAGGGGGTGGTGCGGGCCCCTTCCGCGTTGGCGACGACCGTGGGCTCACCGCCCTCCAGGACGGCCACCACCGAGTTCGTGGTTCCGAGATCGATACCGACCGCACGTCCCATCGCTGTCCCCTTCCGCCAGGGCGGATTCCCAGAACTCCAGCACAAAACTTGAGTGCCTCGTTGTCAATGCCGCGGAGGGGGCGCGCGTCGCGCAGGCTGCCCCGCGGGCGGCCTGCGCGTCGCGGTGTGCGGGCGGGCGGTCAGGCGAGCTTCGCGGTCAGCGTGATCGGTACGGCCTTCAGGGCCTGGCTGACCGGGCAGTTGGCCTTGGCGTCCTCCGCGGCGGCGGTGAAGCCGTCGTCGTCGAGGCCGGGGACGGTGCCCTCGACGGTGAGGTGGATGCCCGTGATGCCCTCACCCGGCTGGAAGGTGACGTCGGCCGAGGTGACCAGCTTGGTGGGCGGGGTGCCGGCGCCGGACAGGGCGTGCGACAGGGCCATGGAGAAGCAGCTGGAGTGGGCGGCGGCGATCAGCTCCTCGGGGCTGGTCTTGCCGCCCGGCTGCTCGGCGCGCGACGGCCAGGACACCGGCTGCTGGCCGATGCCGGAGGAGTCGAAGGTGACGACGCCGTTCCCCTCGAGCAGGTTGCCTTCCCAGACGGTGTGTGCGGAACGCGTGGTTGCCACGTTTCTTCCTTTCGGGTGGATCCCGTTGTGCCCCTTGCGGGGTTTCCCGCACCATCCGATCACATTCCGGCTCAGCGCACGTGAAAGACCGGCCCCCGGGCGCCGAACGGCAGCCGGACCCCCTGCGGGATCAGGCAGGCGTGCTCGCGCCGCACCCGCGGGGTGTCGCACCGGCCGTCCGTGATGATCGGCACGAGCCCGTCCCGGGGCCCGCCCCTCAGGCCGCCGTCCGCTGCCGGCGGGCCGCCATCACCGCGTAGACGAGGACGCCCGCGAACAGGAACAGCACGCCCTGGTAGACCGCCGCGTACCCGGCGCCCGCGACGAGCCACATCGAGAAGGCCGCGGCGACGGCCGCCACCACGGCGTCCCGGACCAGGCGCCGCCGGTCGACCAGGTCGCCCCGCCCCGAGACGAGGTGGAAGATCTGCGCGGCGGTGGCCAGCAGGTACGGCACGGTCGCGGTGAAGGTGGTGACGAGGACGAGGACCTCGAAGACCTTCGCCGAGCCGGCCGTGTAGTTGTAGACGGTCAGCAGCGAGGCGAGGACGACGGTGACGCCGACGCCGACGGTGGGCACGCCGCGCCGCTTGCGCGCGAACGCGGCCGGGAAGAGCCCGTCCTTCGCGGCGGCGTACGGGGTCTGGGCGCTCAGCAGGGTCCAGCCGTTGAGGCAGCCGGTGATCGACACGAGCGCCGCCAGTGCGACGGCCCAGCCGCCCCAGGTGCCGCCGAACATGGTGTTCACGGCGTCGGAGAAGGGCGCGGTGGACTCCACCAGGCGGTCGTGGGAGACCGTGCCGAACACCGACAGCGTGCCCAGCAGGTAGACGAGGGCCGCGCCCGCGGTGCCGATGACGGTGGCCAGGCCCACGGTGCGCCGGGGGTTCTTCACCTCTCCCGCGCTCACGGCGGCGGACTCCACGCCCAGGTAGGAGAAGAGCAGGATCGCGGCCGACGCGGAGACCGCGCCGGTCAGGCTGCCGCCGCCGGCGTGGAAGGGGCCCAGGTTGTCCGGGTCGAAGAAGAACAGCCCGCCGAACGCGACCAGCAACAGCGGCGCGAACTTCAGGACGGTGGCGACGAGCTGGACGGCGCCCACGTAGCGGGTGCCGGCGAAGTTGGCCAGCGCGGGCAGCCACTGCACGACGAGCGCGGCCAGGCAGGCGCTCCAGCGGTGGTCGTTCACCGGGATCAGGACGTCGAGGTAGCCGACGGCGGCGACCGCGAGGGCCGCGTTGGAGACCCAGGAGGTGATCCAGTACGCCCAGGCGGCGAGGAACCCGGCGAAGTCTCCGAAGGCCTCGCGGGCGTAGACGTAGGGGCCGCCGGTGCGCGGATTGCGCTGGGCGAGCCTGCCGAAGACCAGCGCCAGGGCGATGGCCCCGACGGTCAGGACGCCGAAGGCGACCAGGCTGACCGTGCCGAACGGGGCCACGGAGGCCGGCAGCAGGAAGATGCCGCCACCGATGATGTTGCCCATGACCAGGGCGGTGGCGACGGGCAGCCCGAAGCGGCGGGCGTGCTTGTCGTGGCCGGTGGTGGGGGCCGCGGGGGTCTCCTGCGGGGCCGGAGCCGACGGGGGGACGGTTCCGGTGACGTGCATGGGGTGGTGCGCCTCTCGTCGAACTGGTGCCCGGGATCGCCGGGACGGCGCCCATGGTCCGGCATGCTCCGAGGCGGCGCCAAATCACGCGCTTTTGTTCTGCGGTCCCCCGTCCGGCACCGCAAAAGATGCGTCCTCATGGGCCTCGGGCCGGGAATCGTCCAGCAGCACCTGCGGGCCGTTCGCCTCGCCCAGCCAGCGGCGCAGCACCCGGTGCACCTGCTCGGCGCCGACCAGGTGCGCGCCGTCGGCGACCGGCGGGGAGAAGACGGCCGGGGCGAGCAGGAAGGCCCGCGACTGGGCGCCGCCGAGTCCGCCGTGGGAGCCGATCTGCTCCTCGAAGGCGAGGACCTCGCCGTCGACGGGGTCGTGGAAGGAGTTGACCATGATGTCGGCGGTGTGCGGGAAGGAGTGGGTGCGGCGCACGGCGTCGGCGGCGCCGGGCCCGAACACGGCGAGCGGGCCGGGGTCCTCGTCGAGGCGGTCCAGGGGGATCTCCACGCCCCGGGCGCCGAGCACGACCCCGCCGTGCTTCTCGCTGGCCACCAGCAGGAAGCCGATGCCGGGGTGGTTGGCGAGGGTCGGCAGCAGCGCGGGGTGGCGGGCGTCGATCTCCTCCTTGGTCATCCGGTGCCCGACGTCCGGGAAGGAGACCAGGCCCAGGTTGCCGGAGGCGAGCACGATCGGCTCGGAGCGGCGGCCCGCGGGGCGGTGCTCCTCGCCGCCCTCCTCGACGGGGCGGCGCAGGGCGGCGCGCACCGCGTTGCGGGCCTCGGCGCCGCTGCGGGTGCGCCGGGCCCGGCGCGGCACGGGCAGCCCGCAGCCGGCCCGCACCAGGTCGCCGAGGGTGAGGCCGTAGCGGGAGCGGAAGGTCTCGCCGGGGCTCTGGCCGTGGTCGGACAGGACGACGATCCGGTAGGGGCGGGGGGCGTGCTCGGCGACCTTCTCGATCAGCGCGAGGGCGCGGTCCAGTCGGGTCAGGACCTTCTCGGCGTCGCGGCTCGCGGGCCCGGAGTGGTGCGCCACCTCGTCGTAGGCGACCAGGTCGGCGTAGACGGCGGTGCGTCCGGCGAGCATGTCGCCCATGACCGCGGCGACGACGACGTCCCGCTCGACGACGGTGGCGAAGGCGCGGACGAAGGGGTAGAGGCCGCCGCGCGAGACCCGGGGGCGCTCCTTGCGCAGGCGGGCGCGGGTGGACTGGCCGATCTCCCGGCCCACCTCGGCGGCGAAGGACATCGCGGTGCGCACCGCGTTGGCCGGGTCGGAGAAGTAGGCGAAGTAGCCGGCCCGGGAGCGGTTCTCGCGGCTGCGGCGGCGGGTGGCGATGGACAGCACCAGGGCCTGCTCGCCGGCGCCGCCGCTGAAGAGGTTGCCGCGGCTGGCGCCGTCGACGGCGAGCAGCCCGCCGTGGCCGGCGTCGGCGGCGGCGCGGGCCTGGAGCAGGGCGGCGCTGGCGGGGCGGTTGCACACCATCACCTCGCCGCGGTCCTTCTCGTACCAGCGGAAGGCGGGGACGTCGTGGTTGCTGCCGTGCAGGATGCCGAGCTGGCTGGCGCCGGTCTGGCTGGACCAGTCGGTGCGCCAGGGGACGATCCGGTGGGTGGCCGGGCGGCCGTCGCCGCCGTCCAGCCAGCGGGCGACGGTGGGCATCAGGCCCTTGCCGACGGCGTCCAGCAGCGCGTCGTGGCCGACGCCGTCGAGTTGGACGAAGACGGTGCCGGGGGTGGCGGGGCAGGGCGGTCCGGCCCGTCGCCGGCGGCGGTCGGCCAGGCGGTACAGGCGGCGCCGGTAGGCGTCGTCGTCGCGCACGGCGAGCGCGGCGCCGGTGGCGGAGGCGACGGCGGACATCACGGCGGCCACCACCACCGCGGTCTCCGGGGCGACACCGCCCCGCGCGGCCGGGTTCAGATGCAGCGCGAGCAGCAGCAGGGCGCCGTTGAGGAAGAAGACCAGCAGCCCGAGGACGAGCGCCGGGACCAGGAGCAGCAGCCGCACCAGCAGCGGCCACACCAGGGCGGACAGCAGGCCGAAGGCGCCGGCGCCGGTCGCGGCGGTGACCGCGATGGTGGTGGCGCTGTCGCCGTCGGCGGACTGCAGCTGGAAGTCCGGCAGGATGCCGGCCAGCGCCAGCATGGTGACCGTGGAGACGGCCCACACCGCGACACTGCGCCCGATCTGGCCGGCTGCCCCGCGCCAGCGCCCCTGGCCCACGCTCAGTACACCTCACGTCCCGGCCCGTCGTCGGCGCGGGCCCCTCCCCACCTTGTCACAACGGTCCGAAGAGCCTTTTCGTCCCCCCGGGTCCGGTTCCCGGCCGGCTTCCCGCCCAGGGGGGCGCCGCTGCCGCGGCGGCGGTCAGCGTCCGTCGTACCCGGCCGTCGGCATCGACAGCCGGCGGTGCACGCGGGCCTTCATCTCGGCGTCGTAGGCGGGCTCGGCCTGTCCGACCGTCTCCACGCGCACCCCGCGCCGCGCGCACTCCTCGGTGAACTCCTCCACGGACGACAGCGCGCTCTCCAGCACCCGGCGGCTGGGCGCCACGAACAGGTCGGCGCCCGGGCGCACGCCCTCCCACAGGGCGTCGTGGTCGGGCCGCAGGCCCCGTACCAGCAGTTCCCTGGTGACGACGTAGCCGTGCTCGGCGGCCCAGCGGGCGCACATGGCGTGCTGGCCGCGGGAGTCCACCAGGAAGGGGTCGGCGTCCAGTTCCTCCAGCGGCGTCAGACTCGCGATCGCCGTCACCCTGACCGGCCTCATGGCGTCCCCCTACCTCCGGTTACCCCCGCCGACCCTACCGCTGGTCGTAGGCTGCGGGGAGTCGCGCGAAGGAGGCATGGAGGTGCCGGTGGAGGTCACCTGGTGGGGTCACGCCACCTGCACGGTGGAGGACTCGGACATACGTGTGCTCACGGATCCCCTGTTCGCCCGCCGGCTGGCCCACCTGCGCCGCCGGCGCGGCGCCCTGCCGCCCCCCGAGGCGTGCCGCGCGGACGTGGCGCTGGTGTCGCACCTGCACGCCGACCATCTCCACGTGCCGTCGCTGGCGCGGCTCGCGCCGGGCACGCGCCTGCTCGTGCCCCGGGGCGCGCCCCGGGCGGTGCCGGGGCTGCGCCGGCTGCGCCATCTGCGGGTGAGCGAGGTGGCGCCCGGCGACGTGACGACCGTCGGGGACCTCGTCGTACGGGCCGTACCCGCGCGGCACGACGGGCGGCGGCTGCCGATCGGGCCGCACCGCTCCCCCGCGCTCGGCTTCGTCGTCGAGGGCGAGGCCCGGACGTACTTCGCGGGGGACACCGGCCTGTTCGACGGGATGGAGAAGGAGGTCGGGCCGGTCGACGTGGCGCTGCTGCCGGTGGGCGGCTGGGGGCCGTTCCTCGGGGAGGGCCATCTGGACGCGGGGCGGGCGGCCGAGGCGCTGGCGCGGCTGGCGCCGGGCAGCGCGGTGCCGGTGCACTACGGCACGTACTGGCCGATCGGGATGGACGCCGTGCGCCCCCACGAGTTCCACGCGCCGGGGGACGACTTCGTGCGCCTGGCGGCGCTGCGCGCGCCCGGCGTGGCGGTGCACCGGCTGGCGCACGGGGAGAGCGTGCGCCCGGAGGTCGCCCGGTGACGTGGCTGGCCGCCGCCTCGACGACCGTGCCGCCGGAGACCACGCAGCAGGCGCTCGGCTATCCGTCGCTGTTCCTGCTGGTGCTGATCGGGGCGCTGGTGCCGGTGGTGCCGACGGGCGCGCTGGTGAGTTCGGCGGCGGTGGTGGCCTTCCACCAGACGGCGCCGCCGTTCTCGCTGGCGCTGGTGTTCGTGACGGCGTCGCTGGCCGCGTTCCTCGGGGACGTGGCGCTGTACTGGCTGGGGCGGCGCGGCATGGGCTCGAAGAACGGCTCGCGCTGGCTGGAGGCGATCCGGGCGCGGGCGCCGGAGGACCGGCTGGCGCAGGCGCAGGAGAAGCTGGCCGGTCACGGCGTGGCCGTGCTGGTGCTGTCGCGGCTGGTGCCGGCGGGCCGCATCCCGGTGATGCTGGCCTGCCTGATGACGCGGTGGCCGCTGCGCCGTTTCGCCCGGGGCAATCTGCCGGCCTGCCTGGCCTGGGCGGTGACGTACCAGCTGATCGGGATTCTGGGCGGCTCGCTGTTCGAGGAGCCGTGGGAGGGCGTGGCCGCGGCGGTCGCCCTGACCGTGCTGGTCAGCGCGGCGCCGGGGGTGTGGCGGCGGGTGCGGGGCACGGCCGGGGCCTAGGGGGCCGTGCCCCGCACCCGCCGAGGCTCTGGCCGGCTGTGCCGCTCGCCGTGGACGGTGGACGGTGAGCGATGCCGTGGAGCATTGCGCGGCGTGAGGCCGCCGGGCCCGTGCGCAAGTGCGCGGAGGGTCGCGGGGCCCTCGCCCGTGAGCGGAGGGTCGCGCGCGAGGGTCCTCGCCCGTGAGCGGCCGGGCCGGGTCAGTCGAGCACCCGCGATCCTCCCACCGGCAGGTCCCACAGGTCCTCGCGGGGCAGGCCCGCCCGCTCCCAGGCGGCGCGGACCCGGGTGAGGGGTTCGAGGACCGGCTCGGCGGAGAGCACGAACGTGCCCCAGTGCATGGGGGCCATGCGGCGGGCGCCGAGGTCCTGCGCGGCGCGGACCGCCTCCTCCGGGTCGCAGTGGACGTCGCGCAGCCACCAGCGGGGGTCGTAGGCGCCGATGGGGAGCAGGGCCAGGTCGATGCCGGGGTAGCGGCGGCCGATGCGGGAGAACCAGTGGCCGTAGCCGGTGTCGCCGGCGAAGTAGACGCGCTGTCCGTCGGGGGCGGTGAGGACCCAGCCGCCCCACAGGGTGCGGCAGGTGTCGGTGAGGGTGCGCTTGGACCAGTGGTGGGCGGGGACGAAGTCGAAGCGGACCCCGTGCAGTTCGGCCGCCTCCCACCAGTCCAGCTCGGTGACGCGGGTGAAGCGGCGGCGGTGGAACCAGCGTCCGAGCCCGGCGGGCACGAACACCGGGGTGTCGCGCGGGAGGCGGCGCAGCGTGGGGGCGTCCAAGTGGTCGTAGTGGTTGTGGCTGATGACGACCGCGTCGATGTGCGGCAGGGCGTCCCAGGCGACGCCGACGGGGGTGATGCGGGCGGGTGTGCCGAGGATGCGGCGGGACCAGACGGGGTCGGTGAGCACGGTCAGCCCGCCGATGCGCACCACCCAGCTGGCGTGTCCGGCCCAGGTGACGGCGACGGTGCGGGCGTCGACGCGGGGCAGCGGACCCGGTGCGTACGGCAGCCGGGGGATGTCGGCGAGACCCTCGGGGCCGGGTCTGACGGCGCCCTCGCGGGCGAACCGGGCGAAGGCCCTCAGGCCGGGCAGCGGGGCGGTCAGCCGGTCGTGGAACGTGCGCGGCCACACGCGGTGTTCGGCCGGCGGGCGGGGCTCGGCGAGCGGCGGGAACGGATCTGCCGGGGATGACGTGGCCGCCTGGGCGCCGGTGTCCCGGGCGGGCGTGCTCGTGATCGTCGTGGCCGTGGTCGGCTCGGGCTGCTGCGTCATCGAGGAGGCTCCCATCGCTGAGCGTCGCGGAGGTCGTCGAAGACCGACTTCAAAGTGATCAACGCGCGTTGCACCTGCGGCAGTTCCAACGGCGCGGGTGAGGTGAGGCATTCCGCGCGTTCGCCGTCCGTGGTGCCCAGGAGGGGGCCGGTGGACAGCCGTACGCGCAGGGCGCCGAGGTCGTCGCCGAAGCGGTGGCCGCCGGGTGCGGGCATGCCGAGCCGGGCGGTCAGGAAGTCCTCCAGGTCCTGGGCGTCGCCGACGCCGTGCCCGGCGAGGGCGCCGCGCAGCGGGCCGAGGTCGGCGTACAGGTGGCGTCCGGCCCGCGGGGGCCGGGCGAGGGCGCCCGCGGCGGTGACGGTCCGGTGCGCGGCGGCGGCCACGCGCGCGTGCAGGCGTACGGCGGCCGTGCGGTGCCCGGTGACCGGCTCGGGTTCGGTCAGGGCGTACCCGGCCGCGGCGGCGACCGGCGCGGCGACGCGGGCGTCGAGGGCGGTGAGCACGTCGAGCACGCGCGCGTGGAGGCCGTCCCCGGCGGCGGACGCGGGGAAGCGGGCGAGGGCGGCGGGCCAGCCGGCCGGCAGCAGGGCGCCGGTGAGGTCGGTGACGACGGTGACTCGCTCGGGCAGCATCTCGGCCGGGCTGAGCAGCACCGTGTCGTGGGGGTCGTGCAGGGTGTCGCGCCAGGTCTCGTCACTGACCAGGTGGAGGCCCTCGCCGGTGGCGGCCTCCACGGTCTCGTGCAGCAGCTCGGGCGGGGCGACGGTGGCGGTGGGATCGTCGGCGACCGACAGCACCAGCAGGCGGGGGTCGCCGCCCTCGGCGCGGACCCGGCGCACGGTCTCCAGCAGGGCGTACGGGTCGGGCACGCCGCCGCACTCGGCGGGCGTCGCGACGTGGAAGGCGGGCCGCCCCAGCAGGCGGGCGTACGGCCCCCACCAGGCGGCGCACGGGCGCGGCACGAGGACGTCGCCGTCGAGCGCGGCGGTCAGCGCCAGCAGCAGGGCGGGGGTGCCGGGCGCGGCGGCCACGGCGCCGGGTTCGCAGGACAGTCCGCGCCGGGACCAGTAGCCGCAGGCCGCCTCCCGCAGGGCGGGGCCGCCGCCGACCGGCTCGCCCGCGGTGCGGGACGCCGCCGCGGCGAGCACGCCGGACAGTTCGGGCGGCACGGGCAGCCCGTCGCCGGGGAGCGGTGGCCCGTAGCGGACGGGGCCATGGCCTTCGGGGGCCGTCCGCCGCATGCCTCACCTCCGCGCTGTCCGTGGTGCGTGACGTGGCTCTCCGCCGCCCCGCGTGCTCCGTGGCCGTCGGTCCGGTGAGCGACCTCGGGCTCTGAGTACCCACGGGGGCGCCCTGTCATGGGTCGTGGGACGCGTTGTGCGGATCACAGTGCCGGTGGGGCCGGGTGGTCCGGTCAGCGGTTCCCGTGTCCCCGGAGTCCTCGGTTCCCCCGGTGTCCCCCCGCGCGCAGCCGGTGTACGGCGGCGGCCATCGCGCCCGCCGTCAGGACGCCGCCGGCGACCAGCGCGGGCACGGAGCCGGTGAACGCGCCGCCCTGCCCTGCCCGCACTCCGCGCGGCACCCCCGCGCCGCCGCAGGGATCGCCGTGCGGTGGGGTGGGAGGGACGGGGGTGACGGGGATAGCGGGGGTGGTGGGGCAGGGGCGGGCGGTCCCGCCGACACCGCCGACGCTTCCGGTGTTTCCGGTGCCGCCCGAGCCACCGATGCTCGCGGTGCCACCCGTCTCGCCGGTGCTCCCGGTATTCGCGGTGCCTCCTGTGCCCCCGGTGATTTCGGCGCCGCCGAGGCCGCCCGTGTCGCCCATGTCACCGGTGCTGCCCGTGCAGGATCCGCCGTCGCTCTCGCCCCCGGGACACGGTTCCTCGGCCGCCATGGCCGTATCGTCCGGTTCCGCGGCCTCTCCGAGCGGCTCCTCTTCCCCGCCGGGGAGCTCCGGTTCCGCGGCCTCCCCGAGCGGTTCGCTCATATCGGCGACATCACCCGTATCACCCACATCACCTGTCTCCAAGGCCTCCTCTGCCGGCTCCTCCGGTTCCGCGACGTCCTCGGCCGGCGGCCCGTCCGGCACCCCGGGTTCCGCGGCGAGCACACCCGGTACGGCGGCGGGTCCCGCGGTGGCGGTCGCGGCAGGGATGCCCAGGGCGGCGCCGGCCAGGACGGCGGCGGAGAGGGCGCGGGCGGTGCGGCGCATGGGGCGGGCTCCTTCGAGCGGCGGCTGCGGGGGGCACGTCGCTCGCGCCCCCGTTCCGCCATCACAGCCCGCCCGTCACCGGCCCGCGCGCGGCCGGGCACCATTCGCGCGACGGCGCCGTCCGTTCGGGTGAGACCGGATTGTGCGGATGTCCGTGCGAAGGCTCACGCGATCTCGCGCATCACCTGCTCCCGGACCCGGGCACAGCACCGGGTGATCAGGCGGGAGACGTGCATCTGGGAGATGCCGAGCCGCTCGGCGATGCCGCTCTGGGTCATGTCGTCGAAGAACCGCATGTAGAGGATGGCCCGTTCGCGCTCCGGCAGGGCGGCCAGGCCCTCCCTGACGGCTTCGCGGTCGACGACGGTGTCGAGGGCGGGGTCGGGTCCGCCGAGGGCGTCGCCGAGCGAGCGGCCGTCCTCGGCGCCGGGAAGCTCGGCGTCCAGGGACAGGGCGGTGAAGCTCTCCAGGGCCTCCAGGCCCGCCCGGACGTCGTCCTCGCTCAGACCCGCGTGCTCGGCGATCTCGGCGACGGTGGGCCGGCCGCCGGAGACGGTCCCGGACAGGTCCCGGGAGGCGAAGCGGACGCGGTTGCGCAGGTCCTGCACCCGGCGGGGCACGTGCAGGGTCCACAGGTGGTCGCGGAAGTGGCGCTTGATCTCGCCGGTGACGGTCGGCACGGCGTAGCTCTCGAAGGCGTGGCCGAGGCCGGGGTCGTACCGGTCGACGGCTTTGACCAGGCCGAGGGCGGCGACCTGGCACAGGTCCTCGTGGCTCTCGCCGCGGCCGCGGAACCGTCCGGCGAGCCGTTCGGCCATGGGCAGCCAGGCTTCGACGATCTCGGCGCGCAGCTCGTCGCGCCGCGGGCCGCCGGGCAGCGCGGCGAGTTCGCGGAGGGCGTCGGCGGTGTCGGGGGCGTCGTCGTGCGGGTGGCGCTGCGCGCGGGGCGGGGTCGGCATGGTGCGTCGCAACTCCCTCGGAGTGCGGGGCCCTGCCGTCACGCCTGCCGGTGACCCGGCCGGGGCGACCCCGCGGAGCGAGCCGCGGCCGCGTGCCAAAGGTCACGGCACCGGTGCGGCGGCACGGCCCGTGGGGCGGACGGTCACCGTGGGAGCGCGTGCGGGGATCCGGACGGGCCAAGAGCCCCGAACAGAAGGGGAGTCCGATCAGCTCGCGGCGTCCGGTGCGTGCGATCGCAAGGCGCCGGAGCGCCCTCGTGGCGGAGCCATGTGGGCGTTTCGGCAACGCGGCGAGCGTGCGTGCCAGGCGTCGCGAGCCGGACTCCCCTTTCTGTTCGGGGCTCTGAGACGCCGGGGCGGCGCGCGCCGTGCCGCTCCCACGGACGTGCCTGCTGTCCGAAGCACTGGGGTGCACCTGCCCAGGCCCTCGGCCGGCAAACGCCCCGGCAGGTTTTCCGGGATCGCGTCCGGTGACTCGTACGGCTGCCGCCGAGATCGCCCCCGTCGGCCGGCACTCCACCGGCCGGCGCGACGCTCCGTCGGCCGGCACCCCGTCGACCGTCATCCGAACCACCCACCTCCTGGAGGTCCGTACATGAGCACCAAGGTCTCCGACCACGTCCTGCAGCGGCTGCGCGCCTGGGGTGTCGACCATGTGTTCGGCTACCCGGGCGACGGGATCAACGGTCTGCTGGCCGCCTGGGGCCGGGCCGGTGACCAGCCCCGTTTCGTGCAGTCCCGGCACGAGGAGATGTCCGCCTTCCAGGCGGTCGGGTACGCCAAGTTCAGCGGCCGGCTCGGCGTGTGCGCGGCCACGTCGGGGCCGGGCGCGATCCACCTGCTCAACGGGTTGTACGACGCCAAGCTCGACCACGTCCCGGTGCTGGCGATCGTCGGGCAGACGCACCGCACGGCGATGGGCGGCTCCTACCAGCAGGAGGTGGACCTGCACACCCTCTACAAGGACGTCGCCTCCGAGTTCGTGGAGACCGTGACGGTGCCCGAGCAGTTGCCGAACGTGCTGGACCGGGCGATCCGCACCGCGTACGCGCGCCGCTGCCCCACGGCGGTCATCATCCCCGGCGACGTGCAGGAACTGGACTACTCGCCGCCCACGCACGCGTTCAAGATGGTGCCCTCCAGCCTGGGCGGCGGCGCGTGGACCTCGGTCCCCTCCGAGGAGTCCGTGCGGCGGGCGGCGGAGATCCTCAACGCGGGCGACAAGGTGGCCATCCTGGTCGGGCAGGGCGCGGCCGGGGCGCGGGCCGAGGTGGAGCGCCTCGCGGAGCTGCTCGGGGCGGGTGTCGCCAAGGCGCTGCTCGGCAAGGACGTGATCGGTGACGACCTGCCGTACGTCACCGGGTCGATCGGCCTGCTCGGCACGCGCCCGTCGTACGAGCTGATGCGGGACTGCGACACCCTGCTGACCATCGGGTCCTCCTTCCCGTACTCGCAGTTCCTGCCGGAGTACGGCAAGGCGCGGGGCGTGCAGATCGATCTCGACCCGCACATGATCGGCATGCGCTACCCGTACGAGGTGAACCTCGTCGGCGACGCCAAGGCCACCCTGGAGCGGCTGATCCCGCTGATCGACGGCGAGCGCGGGCGGGAGTGGTTCGAGACGGTGTGCGACAACGTCCGGCACTGGCGGGAGGTGATGGAGCGGCGCGCGGGCCTGGACGCCGACCCGGTCAACCCGGAGTACGTCGCCCACGCCCTGGACCCCCTGCTGCCCGCGAACGCGATCGTCACCTCCGACTCGGGCTCGACCGCGAACTGGTACGCCCGGCACATCACCATGCGGCCCGGGATGCGCGGTTCGCTGTCCGGCACGCTGGCGACGATGGGCTGTGCGGTGCCGTACGCGATCGGCGCGAAGTTCGCGCACCCCGACCGGCCGGTGGTCGCCCTGGTGGGGGACGGCGCGATGCAGATGAACGGGCTCGCGGAAATGATCACCGCGGCGAAGTACCGGGACGCCTGGGAGGACCCGCGGCTGGTCGTGGGCGTGTGGAACAACCGCGACCTGAACCAGGTCACCTGGGAGCTGCGGGCCATGGGCGGCGCCCCGTCCTTCGAGCCCTCGCAGGAGTTGCCGGACGTGCAGTACGCCGCGTTCGCCCGGTCGCTGGGGCTGACCGGCATCCGGGTGGAGAAGCCCCAGGACGTGGAGGCGGGCTGGCGGGCCGCGCTGGAGGCGGACGGGCCCGCGGTGGTGGAGTTCCTCACCGACCCGGCGGTGCCGCCGGTCCCGCCGCACGCCACCTGGGACCAGATGGAGTCCACGGCCGCCGCGATCCTCAAGGGAGACCCGGACCGCGGCGCGGTGGTCAAGCAGGGGTTCAAGGCGAAGATGCAGGAGTTCCTGCCGGGCCGGGAGAAGAAGTAGGCCCGGCGGCGGCCGGGTCGAGGGCGTCGGGCTGCGGCCCGGCGCCCGGGAGCACCAGCTCCTCGTACCGGCCCAGCGCCAGCACCACGCCGAGCATGAGGACCGGGATGAGCACAGCGAACAGCACCGCCATGGTCCGTCCTTCCCGTCAGGGGCGGCGTGGGGGGCGCGGGCCGGGTTCCCGCCGCCCGGCGGGCCAATCCCGCTCGTCGTACGTCCGCACGATCCCGGCCGTACGTCCGCGCGATCCCTGTCGTACGTCCGCACGATCCCTGGCGAAATCGGGCCGGACCCGTCCGAATCCGTGTCGGCGTCCGGTCTTCGGGTACGCGGTGGCCACCCCCGAGGAACTGGAGGGAGACATGCAGCGAGGCAGTGACCGGCTGAGTTTCCACCGCGACGACGAGATGAAGCACGAACTGCAGGGCCTGCTCAGGTCCGGGCACCCCACCCGCAGCGAGGAGTGGCACGACCCGGAGCCGACCGCCGAGGACGACCCGGAGGTCGCGCGCGGCCCGGTGACGCCGAGTCGCGGGCCGACGTACCTGGAGGCGCTCCGGCTGGAGCTGGCCCGGACCCTGACGCGCGGCGCCTTTCCCGCGAACCCGCGGGAGCTGTCCCGCGCCCTGCGCCGCGCCCACGCCCCCGACGCCCTCGTCGAGCGCGTGGAGGAGCTGCCGCACAAGGAGCGCTTCAGCAACGTCCAGCAGCTGGCCCAGGCCCTGACCGGGCCCGGTTCCGCCGGGCGGGCCGGGCCGGAGTAGACGAGGAGAGCCCCGGCCGGGGGCGCCGCGGGCGGCGGGGCCGTCGGCCGGGAAGACCAGGGAGGTTCCCTGCCGATGGCCGAGTTCGTGAAGGACGTGATGACCCCGGGCGTGGTCGCCGTCCGCCCGGACGCCTCGCTCGTCGAGGCGGCTCGGCTGATGCGCTCGCAGAACATCGGCGACGTGGTGGTGGCCGAGGGGCAGGAGGTCGTCGGCGTGCTCACCGACCGTGACATCGCGGTGCGGGCCGTCGCGGAGGGCCTGGACCCGCTGACGGTGGGCGCCGGATCGGTCTGCACCCCCGACCCGCTGGTGGTCGCCCCGGACGACCCCGTGCCGGCCGCGGTGGCACTGATGCGCGAGCACGCGGTGCGCCGGCTGCCGGTCGTGGAGAACGGGCTGCCGGTCGGGATGGTCAGCCTCGGCGATCTGGCCGAGGCACAGGAACCCGCGTCGCCGCTCGCCGACATCAGCCGTGCCGAACCGGATGCCCGGGACACTCGGAACGTCCGGGGCATCCCGGGAGTCCCGGGCGGCACCCCGCCCCCGCCCGTCTGACCAGACACAACGCAACGAAACGGAAGGAACACGGAAACACCATGCGTATCGCTTTCCTGGCCGCGCCCGAAGGCGTCGAGCAGGTCGAGCTGACCGACCCGTGGCAGGCCGCGGTGGACGCCGGTCACGAGCCGGTGCTCGTGTCGACGAAATCCGGTGAGATCCAGGCGTTCGACCATCTCGACAAGGCGGACACCTTCCCCGTGGACGAGGTGGTCGGCGAGACGTCGGCCGGCTCGTTCGACGGGCTGGTCCTGCCGGGCGGGGTGGCCAACCCGGACTTCCTGCGGATGGACGACAAGGCCGTGGCGTTCGTGAAGGACTTCTTCGACCAGGGCCGCCCGGTCGCCGCCATCTGCCACGCCCCGTGGACGCTCGTCGAGGCGGACGTCGTCCGCGGCCGGACCCTGACGTCCTGGCCGAGCCTGCGGACCGACATCCGCAACGCGGGCGGCACCTGGGTCGACGAGCAGGTGAAGGTCTGCGAGGGCGGACCCAACCGGCTGATCACCAGCCGCAAGCCGGACGACCTGAAGGCGTTCTGCGAGACGTACCTCGCGGAGTTCGCCAAGACCGGCGCCAAGACCGGTGCCGAGGCCGGCGGCTGAACCGGCGCACCCGCGCCGGCCACCGCCGCCGCGCACACGGCGCACGGCACACGGCACACGCACGTGGCGCACACGGCACGCGCGGGCCGGACCTCCGCATCGGAGGTCCGGCCCGCGCGTCCGTACGTTCCGGGCCCGGCGCGCCCTCACACGCCGCACGCCCTCACACGCCGCCTGCTCTCACACGCCGGGAGCCGCCGACTCCCCGCAGCCCCGCTCCCGGGCGCCCTCGCGGGTGCGGCCCGCGGCGACCGGGCGGCGGGGGTTGCGGCGCAGCCACTCGCCCTCCAGCTGCGCCATCCGCTCGTTGTGGGCCCGCAGCGCGTCGTTCGAGCCGTACAGCAGAGTGTCGTGCCGCGTGCGGTGGATGGTCTCCAGCTCCTTCATGAGCTGCTGGTCGTCCAGCCGGTCCGGTTCGATCCCGGTCGCGGTGATCTCCCGCTCGTCGTGTTCGTTCATGCGGTCCGGGTACCCGCCCCGTGAGCACTACCACCCCCGAGTGGCATCCGGGAGGGAGCCATGGATCTCGCCTTTCTGCACCCCTTGTACGAACAGCCGGGCCCCTGGGCCTCCGTGTACGTGGATCTGTCCCGGCACGCGGAGGACACCGCCCGCGAGCGGCAGCTGACGGCCGGCGCGGTCGCCCGGGAGCTGGCGGCGCAGGGCGCCGACGAGGCGACCTGCCGGGCCGTGCAGGAGGCGGTGGACGACCTGCGTCACTCCTCCGATCCGCACGGGCGCGCCCTGTTCGCGCGGGCCGGCCGGGTCGTCCTCGACCCGCCGCTGGCCCGCCCCCCGCAGGGCGGCACCACCGCCCACTGGGCGCCGCTGCCGCACGTCTCGCCGCTGCTGGAGCTGATGGGCGAGGACCCGGTGTGCGTGGTGGCGTACATCGACCGCAAGGGCGCCGACTTCGAGCTGCGCAGCGCGCTCGGCAGCAAGGACGCGGGCGGGGTGACCGGCCGGCAGTGGCCGGTCCACCGCACGAGCAGCGTCGACTGGTCGGAGCGCCACTTCCAGCTCCGGGTGGAGAACACCTGGGAGCACAACGCGGCCGAGATCGCCGACGCGCTCGCCGTGTGCCAGGAGGAGACCGGCGCCGACCTGCTGATCCTGGTCGGTGACGACCGGGAGCGGCGGGCCGTGCACGAGCGGCTGCCCAAGCGGCTGCTGCACTGCGTGGTGGAGGCCGGCCGCGGCGCCGGCAGCAGGCTGCTGGACGACGAGGTGGAGCGGCTGCGCACCGAGCACGTGCGCGCCCGGGCCCAGGAGGACCTGGACAAGTTCCTGGCCGCCCGCACCCCGGACGGCGAGGGGCGGGCCGCGGCGGTGGAGGGCGTGCCCGCGCTGGTCGAGGCCGCCCGCGAGCACCGCATCGACGAACTGCTGATCATCCCCGACGCCCCCGACACGCACCGCGAGGTGTGGATCGGCGAGGACCCGGACCAGCTCGCGATGCGCCGTACGGAGCTGAAGACACTCGGCGAGCAGCACTCCTGGTCCGCCCGCGCGGACGACGCCCTGCTGCGCTCGGCGGTGATGACCGGCGCCCCGGCGATCGCGGTGACCCCGGCGCTGCCGCCGGACGCGGCCGAGAAGGCCGACGCCCCGGTGGGCGGCCTGGGCGCGCTCCTGCGCTGGAAGTGAGCGTCCGCCACAGCGCGCTGCGGGTCCGGGCGGCGGATCAGCGGGCCCGCTCCACCCGCCGCTCGTCCCACACCGGCTCCGGCGTCTCGCGGACGCGGCCGTCGCTGCCGAAGACGAGGAACCGGTCGAAGGAGCGGGCGAACCAGCGGTCGTGGGTGACCGCGAGCACCGTGCCGTCGAAGCCCTCCAGGCCCTCCTGGAGGGCTTCGGCCGATTCCAGGTCGAGGTTGTCGGTCGGCTCGTCCAGCAGCAGGGCCGTGACGCCCTGGAGCTCCAGCAGCAGGATCTGGAAGCGGGCCTGCTGGCCGCCCGAGAGCTGGTCGAACGTCCGCTCGGCCTGGGCGGTCAGCTCGTAGCGGCGCAGCCGGGACATGGCGGCGCCCCGGTCCTGGGCGTGCTCCCGCCACAGGATGTCCAGCAGGGAGCGGCCCCGCAGCTCGGGGTGGGCGTGGGTCTGCGCGAAGTGGCCGGGCACGACGCGCGCCCCGAGCTTCCAGCGGCCGGTGTGGGCCACGTCGTCCCCGGCGAGCAGCCGCAGGAAGTGCGACTTGCCGGAGCCGTTGGAGCCGAGGACGGCGACGCGTTCGCCGTAGAAGACCTCCAGGTCGAACGGCTTCATCAGGCCGGTCAGCTCCAGCGCTTCGCACGTGACGGCCCGTACGCCGGTCCGGCCGCCCTGCAGCCGCATCCTGATGTCCTGCTCCCGCGGGGGCTCCGGGGGCGGGCCGGCCTCCTCGAACTTGCGCAGCCGGGTCTGGGCGGCGCGGTAGCGGGAGGCCATCTCGTCGCTGTTGGAGGCGGCCTGACGGAGCGACAGGACGAGCTTCTTCAGCTGGGCGTGCTTCTCGTCCCAGCGACGGCGCAGCTCCTCGAAGCGGGCGAAGCGCTCGCGCCGCGCCTCGTGGTAGGTGGCGAATCCGCCGCCGTGCACCCAGGCGTCCGCGCCCGCCGGGCCGGGCTCCAGGGAGACGATCTTCTCGGCGGCGCGGGCGAGGAGCTCACGGTCGTGGGAGACGAACAGCACCGTCTTGCGGGTCTCGGCGAGCCGCTCCTCCAGCCAGCGTTTGCCGGGGACGTCGAGGTAGTTGTCGGGCTCGTCGAGCAGCAGCACCTCGTCGGTGCCGCGCAGCAGCGCCTCCAGCACCAGCCGTTTCTGCTCGCCGCCGGAGAGCGTGTTCACCTGCCGCCACTGCGCCCGGTCGTAGGGCACGCCCAGCGCGGCGGTGGTGCACATGTCCCACAGCGTCTCCGCCTCGTACCCGCGCGCTTCGGCCCAGTCGGCGAGGGCCTGCGCGTAGGCGAGCTGGGCGGCCTCGTCGTCGACCGTCATGACGGCGTGCTCGGCGGCGTCGACGGCCCGCGCGGCCTCGCGGACGCGGGGCGGCGCCACGGACACCAGCAGGTCGCGTACGGTCGTCTCGTCCCGCACGGACCCCACGAACTGCCGCATCACCCCGAGGCCGCCGCTCACGGTGACGCTGCCGCCGTGCGGCTTGAGCTCGCCGGCCAGCATGCGCAGCAGAGTGGTCTTGCCGGCGCCGTTGGGCCCGACGAGGGCGACGACGGCCCCCTCCCCCACCCGGAAGGACACATCCCCCAGCAGCGCCCGTCCGTCGGGGAGGTAGTACTCAAGGTGCGCGGCTTCGAGATGTCCCATGGGCAGCGATTGTGGAGAGGGGCGTGCGGCCCGGCAAGCGGTTTTCGCCCGCGTCCGGCCCTTAGCACCCGCACCACCCGCACCACCCGCACCACCCGCACCCGGCATCATCCACGCCCCAAACCGCCGCACCCGGTACCGCCCGCACCCCACCCTTCGCCCCACCCTTCGCGCCCGGACCGCCCGTGCCCGGCGCCGGCGCGCGGCCCCGGCAGGAAACCCGTGCGGCCGGGTAGGCGGCAGGCATGAGCCCCGACGTAGACCTCACCGTCCCGACGCCCGGCCCGCACCCCGTCCGCAACGGCTTCCTGGAGCTGGACCGCCGGCTGTTCGAGGCCGTCGCCGCCCGCCCCTGGCCCGGTGCCGACCGCCTGCTGCCGCGCCTGAGCCGCAGCGCCAACCACGGCGTGCTGTGGGGTGTGGCCGCCGCCGCGCTGGCCGCCTCCCGCACCCCGAGGGCCCGCCGCGCCGCCGCCCGCGGCCTCGCCTCCCTCGGCCTGGCCTCCCTGACCATCAACACCCTGGGCAAGCGCACGGTCCGCCGCCCCCGCCCGGCGCTGGACCCGGTGCCGCTGGTGCGGCGGCTGAAGCGGCAGCCGGTCACCACGTCGTTCCCGTCGGGGCACGCCGCGTCGGCCGCCGCGTTCGCGACCGGCGTGGCCCTGGAGTCCCCGGCCTGGGGCGCGGCGGTGGCGCCGGTGGCCGCCGCGGTCGCCCTCTCCCGCGTCTACACCGGCGTGCACTTCCCCAGTGACGTGCTGGCCGGCGCGGCCCTCGGCGCGGGCGCCGCGTTCGCCGTACGGGGCCTGGTGCCGACGCGCGCCCAGGTCGTCCCGCCGGCCCGGCCCCGCGCGGACGTGCCCGCGCTGCCCGAGGGCGAGGGCCTGGTGATGGTCGCCAACACGGCCTCCGGCACGGCGGACCGCGTCCGGGCGCTGTGCGACGCGCTGCCCCGGGCGGAGATCGTCGAGTGCGCGCCGGAGGAGGTCGGGACGGAGCTGGAGAAGGCCGCCGGCCGCGCCCGGGTGCTCGGCGTGTGCGGCGGCGACGGCACCGTGAACGCCGCCGCCCGGATCGCCCTGCGCCACGGCGTGCCCCTCGCCGTCCTGCCCGGCGGCACCCTCAACCACTTCGCGTACGACCTGGGCGTGGAGGACGTGCGGGACCTGTGCCGGGCGCTGACCCGGGGCGAGGGGGTGCGCGTGGACGTGGGCCGGTTCTCCTCGGGGACGCAGGAGGGGATCTTCCTGAACACCTTCAGCCTCGGGGTGTACCCGGAGCTGGTGCGCGAGCGGGAGCGCTGGTCGCACCGGATCGGCGGCTGGCCGGCCGGGGTGCTCGCGGCCGTGCGGGTGCTGCGCGCCGACCGCCACCCGCTCCAGGCCGAGGTGCGGGGCCGCCCCCGCCCGCTGTGGATGCTGTTCGCCGGCAACGGCACCTACCACCGCATGGGTCTCGCCCCGGGCCGCCGGGTGGACCTCGCCGACGGGCAGCTCGACGTCCGGGTGGTGCACGGCGGCCGGCGGCCGGCCCTGCGGCTGCTGTCGGCGGCGCTCGCCGGCCCGCTGACCCGCTCCCCCGCCCACGCCGCGGTCCAGGTGGGCCGCCTGCGCCTGGCCGGTGTCGCGCCGGGCACGCTGCTGGCGTACGACGGCGAGATCACCGAGACGCAGGGCGACCTGACGCTGGAGAAGCTGCCCGAGGCGCTCGTCGTCTACCGTCCCCTGCCCGGGAGCTGACACAGCGTCAGTCCATATCGCGATACGCGAGTCTCACCATGTGGTGTGCGGGCGTACGGTGATGCCGTCGCGGCGTCCGGGGGCACGGCGTCCCCGGAGGCCGGCGCGACCGGACACCGACGAGGGGACCAGCCATGCCGAAGCCGCGGGAGACCGCCGTCTACACCCACGGACACCACCCGTCCGTGCTGCGCTCGCACACCTGGCGCACCGCCGAGAACTCCGCGGCGTACCTGCTGGGCTCGATCAGGCCCCACATGAAGATCCTGGACATCGGCTGCGGCCCGGGCACGATCACCGCCGACCTGGCGGCCCTGGTGCCGGACGGGCACGTGACCGGCGTCGACCGGGCCCCGGAGATCCTGGAGCAGGCCCGGGCCACGGCCACCGGGCGGGGGCTGGCCAACATCGACTTCGCCGTCGCGGACGTACACGCCCTGGACCACCCGGACGACACCTTCTGCGTCGTCCACGCCCACCAGGTGCTCCAGCACGTGGGCGATCCGGTCCGGGCCCTGCGCGAGATGCGGCGGGTGACGAAACCGGGCGGCTTCGTCGCCGTCCGCGACTCCGACTACGCCGCCATGACCTGGTACCCGGCGTCGGCGGGGCTGGACGCCTGGCTGGACCTGTACCGCCGGGTCGCCCGCGCCAACGGGGGCGAGCCGGACGCCGGGCGCCGGCTGAAGTCCTGGGCCCTGCGGGCGGGCTTCACCGACGTCACCGCCACGTCCGCCACCTGGACCTTCTCCACCCCCGAGGAGCGGGAGTGGTGGAGCGGGCTGTGGGCGGAGCGCACCGTGGCGTCCTCGTACGCCGAGCGGGCCGTCGAGGGAGGCCACGCGACCGAGGCGGAGCTGCGGGCCGTCTCGGCCGCCTGGCGGGAATGGGGAAAGCAGCCCGACGGCTGGTTCAGTGTGCTGCACGGAGAGATTCTGTGCCGAAAAGAAGCCTGATCTGAAGATTACGGGAAACAAGTACGACAGGAGGTTCACATTATGGTTCCGCTTCTGCTCGTATTGCTTCTCGCGCTCATTCTCTTCGGTGCCGGATTCGCCGTGAAGGTGCTCTGGTGGGTCGCCCTGGCCGTCCTGGTGCTGTGGCTGCTGGGCTTCCTGGTCCGCGGCACGTCCGCAGGCGGTGGCAGGGGGCGCTGGTACAGGTGGTGAGATGGTGAGGTGGTGACAGGAGGCCGGGCTGCCCCGGGAGGCTCACTCCCGGGGCAGCAGCGGTCCGAGCGGCCCGAGGTCCAGGTTCAGGTCCTCGGGCCGCAGTCCGTAGCGCTCGCGCAGCTCGGTCATGCGGTCCTCGAGCAGCATGAGGGTGAGCCCGATGCGTTCCTCCTGCTCCTCGGTCAGGTCTCCCTCGTCGAAGCGGCGCAGCGCCTGGCGCTCCATGAGCTGGCGCAGCAGCTCCACCACGGTCAGCACCAGCTTGATCAGATCGCGTTCGACCGTGTCGGGTTCGAGGTCGACGCGGTTGCGGCGTTCGGTCACCTCACTCCCCCCACGGCGACGGTACGTTGGCGTTGACCGAGCTGATCAGCGCGTTGAGGTCGATGCGGACCAGGTCGACGTCCGCGATGCGCAGCGTGATGTCCCCCGTGATGACCACTCCGCCGGCCAGCAGCCGGTCGAGCAGGTCCACGAGGGCGATCTCACGGCGCTCGACGACGGTCATTTCCCCTCCCCCGCGGTGTCTTCCGGATTCCGCGCCGCGTCCGTCGCGTCCGTCGCGTCCACCGTGTCCGCCGTTTCCGCCACGCCCGCCGCGCTCTCTTTCCCGGTGTTCCCGGTGTCCTCTCCGGCGAAGGAATAGGCGGCCCAGGGGCCGGTGAGTTCCACGCGAATTCCCGGAGCCTCGTCCTTCGTGCGGTCCACCATTTCCACGAATTCCTCGGAAACGTCCCGCCGCACCAGATAGGCGGCGTTGAGAACGTTCCGGCCGGCGGCGCCGGAGAGCGCGGCGTTCTGCGGCGCGTGCAGCCGGTTGTCGTCGGCCCGGGCGGACAGGGTGCGGTGCAGCCGCGTCGCGAACTCCTCGGCGCGCTGCCACATGTCCTCGTGGGCCCGCGTCCGCATGCTCCGCAGGCGCAGGTAGTCACGCCCCGACGCCGGCTTGCCGGCCGGCCGCGCCGCCGAGGCGCCCTGCTGGGGGTCGCTCTCGACGTACACCTTGACGCCCCATTCCACGCGCCCCTCCAGCCGGTCGAGGGTGCGGCGGAAGTACTCCTCCCGTTCCTCCATCATCACGCGGACGCCGCTGTCGTCCCGGAAGACGGTCGCGAGCCGGAGCGGCAGCGGCGTGGTGACGGCGGTGAGCGCGTCGATGACCTGCTGGTGGGCGCGGGCGGTCGCGGCCAGCCAGTCCAGGTCCTCCAGATGGGCCCGCAGCGCCTCCTCGGAGAAGTCCGCCTCGGGCACATGGCTGACGACGGCGACCAGCCCGTGGTGGTTCAGCACTCTGGGCGGATCACCCGAGACCCCCGTCAGCTGGGACTGAAGGGCCGCGCCGAAGGGACGGCAGACGGCGTAGACGTACCGCAGTCCGGTCATGGTGCCTCCTCCGGTGCGCGGCCCGGCTCCAGTTCCGCCAGGCGTGCGCGCAACTCGGCGTTCTCCCGGGCGAGTTCCTTGTGCCTGGCGTTCGAGGAGAGCGCCGGGTCGCTCTCCCACCAGTCGATGCCCATTTCCTTGGCCTTGTCGACCGAGGCGACGATGAGCCGCAGTTTGATCGTGAGCAGCTCGATGTCGAGCAGGTTGATCCTGATGTCGCCCGCGATGACGACACCCTTGTCGAGCACCCGCTCCAGGATGTCGGCGAGGTTGGCACCCTGTCCCTGGCCATAGGGTTCGGGCAGCCGGCCGGGGGTCGTCATCGGCGGCTCCCCCGCCCGGCGTACGCGTCCTCGTCACGGTCCTCGTACTCGGCCTCGGCCTCCTCCTGCTCGGGTTCCTCCTCGTACGCGTCGTCCTCCTCGGCGTACGGGGCCTCCCCTTCCTCTTCTTCCTCCTCCTCGTAGTCCTCGTAGTTCTCGTGGCCCTCGTAGTCCTCGGCGTCCTCGTACCGGTCGTGGTCGCCCTGGTCCTCGGCGCCCTCGGCGTCCTCGTACCGGTCGTGGTCGCCCTGGTCCTCGGCGCCCTCCCGGCCCTCGGCGTCCGTGTCCCGGCCTTCCCGTTCCCCGCCTTCCGGCTCCCGGCCTTCCCGTTCCTCGCCTTCCTGTTCCTCCGCGACGGCGTCCTCGTGGCTGCGGACGACCTCGCCGTCGCGGATCTCACCGCGCCAGCCGTCCTCCGCCTCGCCCTTGAGGGTGATGTAGCGGACGAAGTTCTTCAGGTCGAGACGGGCCCGGCGGCCCTGGGCGCGCCAGAGGTTGCCGGTCTTCTCGAACAGGCCCTTGGGGTAGTACTCGACGACCAGCAGGACGCGGGTGAGGTTGTCGGCGAGCCGGTGGAAGGAGACGACGCCCTTCGTGGTGCCCTTGGCGCCCTCCGACGTCCAGGAGATCCGGTCGTCGGGGATCTGCTCGGTGGTCTTCGCCTTCCAGCTCCGGTTGGACCAGAAGACCTTCAGCTGCCAGTCGGAGGTCGTGTCGTCGGCGCGGTTCGCGCTCTTGACGCCCTTGGCGAAGGTGCTGAAGTCCTGGTACTGCGTCCACTGGTCGTAGGCGGTGCGCAGCGGCACGCCGACGTCGGCGTACTCGATGATGACGGTCGGCTTGCTGCCCGCGCCGCCCTTGCGCTTGCCCTTGCCGCCGCCGAGGTTCTTCAGGGCGCCGACGACGTTGTCCTTGGCGCGCGAGGCGCCGAGTTCCAGCGCGGTGCGCAGAGGGCTCTTGCCCTGGGCGAGCTTGCGGCCGCCGTCGAGGGCGAGCCTGGCGAAGCCGGGGCTGTTGCCCTCGGCGATGTCGTTCAGTCTGACGGTGGTCTCGCCGAGCTTGCGGCCGACGCCGACCAGCAGGCGCTGGGCCTGCGCGGCGAGGTACTCCTGCGCCTCCGCCTTGAGCCGGTCGGCGGCCTCGCCGCGCACCACGTCGGCGAGGGGGTTGTCCTTCGCGGCCGACCGCGCCGCGGAGCCCGCGGAACCGAGGGTCTCCGTCATCGCTCACCGCCTCCCTTCGGCAGCCCGGCACGGGCGGACCGCCCCGCCGTCCTCCCGGACGCCGCGGTCTTCTTCGCCGCCGCCTTCTTCACGGGGGCCTTGCCGCCGGCCGCCTTCTTCGCGGGCGCCTTCTTCGCGGCCTTCTTCAGCGGGGCCTTCTTCTCCGCCCCCCGGCCGCGCGGCGCGCGCCGCTGCCCGGACCCGCGCCCGTCCTCCCGGCCCTCGCCGCCCCCGTGTTCCTCGTACTCGTCGTCGCCGTACTCGTCGTCGCCGTGGCCGTCGTCGCGGCTCTCGGCGTCCTCCGCGCCACGGGAACCGGAACCGCCCGCGCCGGTCGTTTTCGCCGCCACGCCCGCCAGCCGGCCGCGCACCTGGGAGGTACGGTCGTGGAGGCGGTCGGCGAGCGCGTCGAGCTGCCGCTCGACCATGGCGCCCGAGGCCGCCTTGCCGACCCCGCGCAGATCCTGCCGCAGCTGGTCCCCGATCTCCTTGAACTGCGGGTTGTTCTGGAGCTGATGGGAGACGAGGTCCGCGACCGCCCGCGGGCTCAGGTTCATCCGCTTGCCGGCGACCAGGGTGCCGACGGCGAAGGCGAGTTTCAGTTTCCTCGTGCGTCCCAGAAGGTATCCGGCCCCTACCGCGAGGCCCAGTCCTGCTCGATTCATGGTGCCGTCCCGTTGCCCGTTCCCGCGCTGCCGCGCGACGCGATCTCCAGCCGGTCCAGGAGTTCGTCCTCCTGCCGGTCGAACTCCTCCTCGCTGATCTCACCGGCCTCCAGACGCTCCTCCAGACGCGCGAGTTCGGCCCGGATCGTGGCGGGGTCGTAGTGGATCCGCTCCGCCTCCTGGAGCACCTGCTTGATGGCCCAGGCGCTGCCGCGCACCGGGGCGAACGGCAGCAGCAGCACCTCCGAGATCAGACCCATGCCGTCATCCCGCCCCGGTGCCCGCGCCGCCGGCCGCGGTGGCCGCGGGTTCGGCGGGGCCCGGATCGACGAAGCTGTACGGCGGCAACGGGCCGTTGACGCGCACCTCCAGGTGCGGCAGGTCCTTGCGGGCCTGCTCCACGGCGGCCAGGAAGCGCTCGGCGGAGCCGCGGTCCACCAGGAACGACACGTTGGCGAGCCAGCCCGTGGACTCCGGGCCGGTGCTCACGGCCTCGGCGGCCGGTTCCAGGACGCGCCGGAGGGCGGCGGCGTCCTCGGCCTCCCGGGCCTTGACCGCGCCCGCGACCATCTCGCCGAGCCGGATCTTGTCCTCGTAACTGCCGCCGCCCGCCTTGCGGTTGGCCTCGGCGAGCGCGCGGATCTCCGCGTTCTCGGCCATCACGTGGTGCAGGACGGCTTCCTCCACGTGGTTGGCCTTGACGTTGTACTCGACGCGGCCGTCCAGCACCCGCAGCCGCTCCCGGTAGTGCTCGGCGCGCTCGGCCAGCACCCCGGTGACGGCCTGGTCGTCCGGGGCGACGCTGCCGAACCGCATGGGCAGCACGCAGCCGCCCGCGCCCGCCTCGCTGAGCACGTTCTGGTGGGCGAGCAGGTCCTTGCGCTTGGGGCGCAGTCCCTCGGGCGCGTCGCTGACGACGGCCGCCAGCTCGCCCTCCCGCAGGATGCGCACGGGGCGCGGCGGGTCGCCGACGCCGCCCATGCCCTCGGGGAGCGAGGGGTGCGTGCTCGCGGTGATGCCGTAGACGTAGGTGCTCACTCCTGCTCCTCCCTCCTGCGGGCGGACGTGGTCTTGCGGGCGCGCGGCCGGGACTCGCCCTCGCCCTCCTCACGGGCCTGCTTGAAGGCGTCGGAGATGGTCTGGGCGGCGCCGGACAGCGCCCCCTTGGACTTGCCGCGGGCGCCGGACTCGGTGATCTGCCCGACCACGTCGGGCAGGCCGGGGCTCTTGCGCGGCCCGGACTCCAGGTCGAGCCGGTTGCACGCCTCGGCGAAGCGCAGGTACGTGTCGACGCTGGCGACGACGACCCGTACGTCGATCTTGAGGATCTCGATGCCGACCAGGGACACGCGCACGAATGCGTCGATGACGAGCCCCCTGTCCAGGACAAGTTCAAGCACGTCGTAGAGGCCGGAGCTCCCGCCTCCACCACCGGTCTGCTGTGCCGGTACGACAGTCATGCCGGCTGTTCCTCCCTTGGTGTGGGTGTGGGTCTGGATCCGGTCGGGCGGCCTAGCGGCCGCCGGGCCTGCGGGCGTCGGCCCGGCCGCGTTCGTAGCGGCCGGTGCGGCGGTACCCGGTGAGCTGACCGTCGTGGTCCAGCTCCACCTGGTAGGTCGCCATCAGGCTCATGGTGTCGGGCACCCGTTCGAGTTCGAGGACCTCGACCTCCAGCGCCCAGCCCTCCTCCGTCTGCTCGAAGGACGACACGGACTCGGCGGCCATCCCGGTGAGCTCCGCGAGCTGCTCGCGCGCCTGGCGCAGCACCTCCATGGGGCTCGGCCGGCGGTCCGCCGTGCTGTGCGTGGTAGTGCCGGTGTTGTCTTCCATCGCGTCGCGAGAACTCTCCACGTCGCGAGGACTCTGTGTGTTTCGTGAACTCTCTTGCCTGCTCTGTGGATCGGATGTGTTCTTCGTGTTCGTCATGGCCACCTCCCCCTCCGTGTGGCCGCAAGTGTGTTCGCCAAACCTCCACGAGCGCGTGCATCGGCCGGCGGTCGCGGTGTGCCTGCTCAAGCGGGGGCCCGGAGCGGCCGCGCGGCGCGTTCAGCCGCGCAGCGCGTTCAGCCGCGCAGCGCGTTCAGCCGCCGCCGGGCCGGCCCCAGGGTCCGCGCGCGGCTCATGGTCCCGGCCCAGGGGTCGGTGCGCGCCTGTTCGACGGCGTCGGCGATAGTCCAACGGCGGGCGTGCAGGCCGGGGTCGTCGAGCTGGGACCAGGACAGCGGGGCCGCGACGGGGGCGCCCGGCAGGGCCCGGACGGTGAAGGGCGCGACCGCGGTCTGCGCGTAGGCGTTGCGCTGGACGTCCAGGTAGAGCCGTTTGCCGCGGTCCTTCTTGCGGGCGGCGGTGGTGAGCCGGCCGGGGTGGGCGGCGGCGAGCGTGCCGGCCACGTCGTGGGCGAACGCCAGGACGTCGTCGTACTCCTGATGCCCCTTCAGGGGGACGACCACGTGCAGGCCGCGCGAGCCGGTGGTCATCGGCGCGCAGGGCAGGCCCAGTTCGTCGAGCAGCTCGCGCAGCAGCGAGGCGGCCTCCCGCACCGGGGCGAAGTCTTCGCCGGGAGGGTCGAGGTCGAACACCAGCCGGTCGGGCCGGTCGACGGCGCCGGTCCGGGACAGCCAGCGGTGCAGCGTGATCGCGGCCTGGTCGACGAGGTAGAGGAGGGTGGCCGTGTCGTCGCACACCGTGTGGCACACGGTGCCGCCCTCCTTCGCCACCTCGGCCCGGGCGATCCACTCCGGGTAGTGCCCGGGGGTGTTCTTCTGCATGAACCGGGGGCCGTCCAGGCCGTCCGGGTACCGCTCCAGCATGAGCGGGCGGCCCCGCAGGTGCGGCAGCATGAACGGGGCGACCGCCCGGTGGTAGTCGACGAGGTCGCCCTTGGTGTACGCCCCGGGGTGCCCGGCGCGCCCGTCGCCGGGCAGGAGCACCTTGTCCGGGCGGTGCACCTCGACGGTGCGCCGCCCGGCCCGCACGGTGCGGGTGGCCCCGTCACCGCTCACGGCACCACCGCCTGCTCCGCCAGCAGGCGGCCGGCCGCCGCGATCGACTCGGCGTCGATGCCCGCGGCGTGCAGCTGCTCGGCCGGGGACGCCGAGCCCGGCATCGTACGGACGGCGAGCCGCACCAGGCGCGGCACGGGCCGCCCGTCGCCGAACGCGTCGAGGACCGCGTCCCCGAGGCCGCCCTCCGCGCGGTGGTCCTCCACCGTCAGCAGGCAGCCGGTCTCCTCGGCGGCCTGCCGCAGCGTGGCCCGGTCGACGGGCTTGACGGAGTACAGGTCGATCACGCGCACCGGGATGCCCTCGCGGCCGAGCGCGTCGGCGGCGGCCAGCGCCTCGGGCACGGTGACCCCGGCCGCGACGAGGGTCATGCGGTCCTCGCCGGAGGAGCGCAGCACCTTGCTCCCGCCGACCGGGAACTCCTCGTCGGGCCCGTAGATCACCTCGCTCTTCCCGCGCGAGGTGCGCAGGTAGCGGATGCCGTCCAGGTCGGCCATCGCGGCGACGAGCCGGGCGGTCTGGTGGGCGTCGCACGGGTACAGCACGGTCGAGCCGTGGACCGCCCGCATCATCGCCAGGTCCTCCAGGCCCATCTGGCTGGGCCCGTCCTGGCCGATGGCGACGCCGGCGTGGGAGCCGACGAGGTTGATGCCGGAGCCGCTGACGGCGGCCATGCGCACGAAGTCGTACGCCCGCGTCAGGAAGGCCGCGAAGGTGGACGCGTACGGCACCCAGCCGCGGGCCGCGACGCCCACCGCGGTGGCGACCATCTGCTGCTCGGCGATGTAGCACTCGACGTAGCGGTCGGGGTGCTCCTTGGCGAAGAACTCGGCGCGGGTGGAGTCGCCCACCTCGCCGTCGAGGGCGACGACGTCGCCGCGCGCGGTGCCGAGCGCGGCCAGCGCCTTGCCGTAGGCGTCGCGGGTGGCGACCTGCTCGCCCTTGTCCCAGCGGGGCAGCTCGGCGTGCCGGGGCTCGACCGCGTGCAGGGAGCGCGCGGCCGGCGGTTCGTGCACCTGGACCCGGATGCGGCGGGGGCCGCCGAGTTCGGCGATCGCCTCGTCGGCGTCGGGCAGCGGCTTGCCGTGCAGGCCCTCGCGGTCCTCGACGCTCTCGACGCCCTTGCCCTTGAGGGTGCGGGCGAGGATCGCGGTGGGCTGGCCGCGGGTGGACAGGGCCTCGCCGTAGGCGCGGTCGACGGCGTCCACGTCGTGGCCGTCGACCTCGACGGTGTGCCAGCCGAACGCCTGGAAGCGGCGCGCGTAGGCGTCGAGGTCGTGGCCGTGCCGGGTCGGGCCGCGCTGGCCGAGCCGGTTGACGTCGACGATCGCGACGAGGTTGTCGAGGTTCTCGAACGCCGCGGCCTCGGCGGCCTCCCACACCGACCCCTCGGCCAGTTCGCTGTCGCCGCACAGCACCCACACCCGGTAGTCGGTGCGGTCCAGCCGCTTGCCGGCCAGGGCGATGCCGACCCCGACCGGCAGGCCCTGCCCGAGCGAGCCGGTGGCCGTCTCGACCCACGGCAGCCGCTGCGGCGTGGGGTGGCCCTCCAGCCGGCTGCCCAGCTTGCGGAAGGTGAGCAGCTCCTCGTCGTCGATGGCGCCGGCCGCCTTGTAGACGGCGTACAGCAGGGGCGAGGCGTGCCCCTTGGAGAAGACGAGGCGATCGTTGCCGGGGTGGGCGGGGCGGGCGAAGTCGTAGCGGAGGTGGTGCGCGAGGAGGACGGCCATCAGGTCGGCGGCGGACATCGACGAGGTCGGATGCCCGGAGCCCGCGGCGGCGGACGCGCGCACGCTGTCCACGCGCAACTGCTGGCCGAGTTCGACGAGTTCACCGGTGTTCATGAGTCTCCTTCCGCGGGGTGTCGGACCGTTCGGCGGGGCCGGGCGCGGAGCCGGGCGCGGTGCCGGAGCCGGGGCCTGGGCCGGGCGCGGTGCCGGGGGCGGGCCGCCCTTCCGGGAGTTCCAGCTCCCCCAGGCGCCTCGTGCGCCCGGAGGGCTCCGGGCCGCCGGTCCCCTTGGCGGGCGCCGCCTCACCGGGCCGTTCCCGGGCCGGTTCGCCACCCGGCCGGCCCTGTGCGGGCCCTGCGGACGCGGCGGACCCGGCGCCTGCCCGTCCCGCGCCGGCCGGCGTCCGCGCCGGCTCCGGGGAGGCCGTGTCCAGCGGCACCGACCAGGACCGTACGAGCCCCAACTGCACGGCCTGGCGCGGCAGTACCGCGTCCAGCAGCCAGTCCGCGGCGACCCGCACCCGGTTGCCGGGCATCGCCGCGAGGTGGTAACCACGGGTGACCGCGCCCGCCGCCGGGCCGGACAGGGCGACGCCGAGCGGGTTGGCGGCGGCCTGGGCGCCGCCGAGGTCCACGACGAAGCCCAGGTCGCGGTGGTGGTAGGGGCGCCGCCGGCCGCCCAGCCCCAGGGAGGCGGCGACGTTCTCGGCGCAGACCCTGCCGTGCCGCCAGGCGTGCTGCGCGGTCATCGGCGTGTACCGGCCGGGCTGGTCCAGGTCCGGCACGGCGGCCACGTCGCCGCACGCGAACACCTCGGGGCGGCCCGGCACCCGGAGGTGCGGATCGACGAGCAGCCGCCCGCGTTCCAGGGGCAGTCCCAGGGACTCCACGAGCGGATCGGGCCGCACGCCGACGCACCACACCAGAGTGCGGGACTCGACGAACTCCCCGTCGGTGAGCAGCACCCCCTCGTGCGTGGCCTCCTTCACGGAGGTCCCCGTCCGCACCTCCACGCCCCGCTGCCGCAGGACCCGGTCGGCGGTGGCCGACAGCTTCTCGTCCATCTCGGGCAGCACCCGCGGCGCGACGTCCAGCAGCATCCAGCGGGGCCGCACGCCCGCCGGCAGCGGGCGCCCGCGGACCTGCGCGTCGGTGAACATCTGGCCGTGCGCGGCGACCTCGGTGCCGGTGTATCCGGCGCCGACCACGACGAAGGTGCACCGGGCGGCGCACCGCGCGGGGTCGTCGTCGGCGGCGGCCAGTTCGACCTGCCGGGTCACGTGGTCGCGCAGGTACAGCGCCTCGGGCAGCCCGCGGAAGCCGTGGGCGTGCTCGGCGACGCCGGGGACGGGCAGCAGCTTGTTGACGCTGCCGGCGGCGAGCACCAGCCGGTCGTAGCGCAGGGTGCCGTCGTCGCCCTCGGGGCCGGTGTAGTGCACGGTGCGCTCGTCGAGGTCGATCCGGCCGGCCTCGCCCAGCACCAGCCGTACGTGCGGCAGCGTGGCGGACAGGGAGACGGTGATCCGGCGCGGTTCGAGTATCCCGGCGGCGACCTGGGGCAGCAGGGGCAGGTAGAGGAAGTGGTCGGTGGGGTTCAGCACGGTGATGTCGGCCTGGTGCCGGGTGAGCCGGGACAGGGTGCGGGCCGTCCGGTACCCGGCGAAGCCGGCACCGACGATCACGATGCGGGGTCGGCTCACGGTCTCGCCTCCGGGCTGTCGCGTACCTCGTGGGCCTTCCGCGTCCCCCTGACCAGGGCGCCCAAACGTCGGCGGGCCCCGCACCGGCCCTCACCGGCGGTTTCCGGACCGGCCCGCGGGTAACCCGGTGCCGGAACCACCCCCACATCCCTGGAGGCGACTCCTCATGCCCGAGTACGGCTACTTCCTCTCCTGCGAGCAGTACGGGCCCGCCGAGCTGATCGAGCAGGCGCGCATGGCCGAGCAGGCCGGTTTCCAGGCACTGTGGATCTCGGACCACTACCACCCGTGGAACGACGCGCAGGGGCAGAGCCCGTTCGTGTGGTCGGTGATCGGCGCGCTCTCCGAGGCGGTGTCGCTGCCGGTCGAGACGGCGGTGACCTGCCCGACCGTGCGGATGCACCCGGCGGTGGTGGCGCAGGCCGCGGCGACCAGCGCGGTGATGACGAACGGCCGCTTCCGGCTCGGTGTCGGCAGCGGCGAGGCCCTCAACGAGCACATCGTCGGCCACACCTGGCCGCCCGCGCACGTGCGCCTGGAGATGCTGGAGGAGGCCGTCCAGATCATGCGCCGGCTGTTCACCGGCGAGGAGGTCAGCCACCACGGCCCGCACTACACGGTGGAGAACGCCCGCCTGTACACCGTCCCGGACCAGCCCGTGCCCATCGACATCTCCGGCTTCGGGCCCGCGGCGACGGCGCTGGCCTCCCGGATCGGCGACGGCTACATCACGATGATGCCGGACACCTCGATGGTGGAGCGGTACCGCAAGGGCGGGGGCGGCGGAAAGCTGGTCAGCGGCGGCACCAAGGTCTGCTACGACACCGACCGGGACGCGGCGGTGCGGACCGTGCACCGGCTGTGGGCGAACGAGCTGCTGCCCGGCGAACTGGGCCAGGTGCTGCCCTCCCCCAAACACTTCGAGCAGGCGCAGACCCTGGTCACCGAGGACATGGTGCGCGAGAACCGGGTGTGCGGCGACGACGTGGACGCGCACGTGGCGGAGCTGAAGCGGTTCGCCGACGCGGGGTTCGACCGGGTCTACGTCAACCAGATCGGCCCCGACGTGCGCGGCTTCTTCGACTTCTACCGCACGAAGGTGCTGCCGCAGCTCCGGCAGGAGACCTGAGGCGGCGCCCGGGGCCGTGCCCGGGGCGGCGGCCCGTACCGGCGGGGGGGGGGGGGGGGCCGGCCCCCCCCCCCCCCCCCCCCCCCGCCCCCCCCCCCCCCGCCCGGGCGGGGGGCCCCCCCCCCCCCCCCCCCCCGCCCCCC
>NZ_JBEXTV010000075.1:0-35291 GCF_040628835.1 Streptomyces sp. NPDC006134
GACCCCATCCGGCACGATCTGGCCGAGGGGCTGCGCGGGCTTCGGCCCGGGGCCCCCGCGCGGCGCTTCCCGCGTCCGGGCCGGACACTCGGCTCCCTCACGTACTGGTTACAAAACGCTCAACCTCTGGTTGCGGCGCGGTGAGCGCGCAACGATAAGCCCATGACTCTGGCCCAGCGTGCCCTGGAGCGTCTGGAAGCCTGGCCCGACCTGTCCTCGGGTCCGGCCGGCTGCGGTACCGGGCGGGCGCTCCGCTCCGTCCGGGACGAGATCGTGCACTTCCACTCCGACCGGGACGTGGACCTGCACCTCACTCGCCGGGCCATCCAGCGCTTCCACTACGACCTGGTCGGCTCCAGCGCGATCCATCTGATCCCCGGTTCCCCCTGGGTGACCGTGCACCTCGACTGCGAGACGGACGTCGATCTGCTGCTGAGCCTGGTGAGCATCGCCCTGAAGGCTCACCAGACGTGGCCCGCCGCCGGGGCGCCGGTGCCGGGCGGCTGCAACTACCACCGGGTCGCGGTGCTGCCGCGCGACGGCGCCGGGACCGGCTGAGCCGGCGAGCCGCACGCGCCCGAACGGGGTGCGTTTTCCCGCCGTTCTCGCGCCGTCGGCGCGATCGACCCCCGGGATGCCCTCGTCCTCTGCTGCACTTCCCCTGTGAGCTCCGAGAGCTCCGAGAGCGCTGCGTTCTCTGCGAGCACTGCGAGCTCTGTTCCGGAAGGAAGTTGACGAAGCGTCAGGGGGTCGGTGTGAGACGTCATCGCGGGCGGTTCCGGACGGGTGGCAGAGCGGTACTGGCGATGTTCATGGCATGCGGCGCCCTGGCCGGCGCGGCCCTCGCGGGGGCGGCGCCGGCCGGTGCCGCGCAGGAAGCCTCCGCGATCGCGCCGGGTGTCACCTACGAGGAGTTCGACATCCCGGCGGCCAAGGGGACAGCGCACGCCCATGTGCTCCGCGTCGACCTGCGCGACCCGCACGTCCGCCTCGGCCTGCTGCACCCGGGTGCGGTGGCCGCGCGGGCGCCCGTCTCCCGGCTGGCCGACGCCCAGGGCGCCGTCGCCGGGGTCAACGGCGACTTCTTCAACATCACCGAGACCCAGCATCCGGGCGTGGAGGCGACCGGCGCGAGCGTGGGACCGGCGATCGCGGACGGACGGGCGCTGAAGGCGGCGGTGCCAAGCGGCCAGCGTTTCGGGCCCGCGCTGCCGCCCGGCACCTCCACGGAGGACGTGTTCGGGGTGGGGGCGGACCGGCGGGCCCGGCTGGACGGACTGGCCCTCGATGGGTCGGTCCGCACGCCCGAGGGGCGGCTGCCGCTCGGCGGGCTCAACCAGTACGCGCTGCCGGTCGGTTCGGTCGGCGCGTTCACCGGCGCCTGGGGCGGCGCCTCCCGGGTGCGGGCCACCTGCGGCACGGACACGGACCGGGCCGCGCCGTGCAGCGCGGACACCCACGAGGTCACGGTCCGGGGCGGCCGGGTGGTGTCCACGTCCGCGACGCCCGGCGGCGGCCCCATCGCCCCGGGCACGACCGTGCTGGTGGGGCGGGAGGCCGGGGCGCGGCAGCTGCGGAAGCTGGCGGTGGGCGCGTCCGTGCGGGTGCGGCACCGGCTGGTGGCGTCCGCGTCCCGGGTGCCGTACCGCTTCGCGCTCGGCGGCTACCCGGTGCTCGCGGACGGCCGCCCGCTGCCGGGCCTCGACGACCGCACCGCGGCCGTGCGCACCGCCGTGGGCATCGCGGACGGCGGGCGGCGTGTCCTGCTGCTGGCGCTGGACGGGGCACCCGCGTACCGCGCCGGCCTGACCATCGCCGAGGTGGCCGCCACCCTGCGCGCGCTGGGCGCGCGGGACGCCTTCAGCCTGGACGGCGGCGGTTCGACGACGCTGGTCGCCCGCGCGCCCGGGGCGGCCGGCGTCTCGGTGCGCAACCACCCGAGCGGAGGCGCCGAGCGCCCCGTGCCGAACGGCATCGGGGTCTTCTCGACGCCCTGAGGGCCGTCCTGAGATCCGTCCTGAGGATCAGGGTCTGAGGCTGCCGACGATGTCCGCCGTGGCCGTGAGGCCGCTCTGGATGGTCGGGGCGATGCTCGTGCTGGCCAGGTAGAAGCCCAGCAGCAGGCAGACCAGCGCGTGTGAGATCTTCAGCCCGCCGTTGCGCACGAAGATCACCGCCAGGACCGAGAGCAGCAGCACCACAGAGATGGAAATGGCCATCGTCAACCTCCTCCGCCACGTCCGCTTCGCGGCATTCGGCCGCAAGTGTGGCGTAGCGGAGGGTTCATCCGGGCGGCTGACCTGTCCTCCGAACGTGTGGTGTCCGGCCCCGTTCAGCCCTGGCGCGCGTCCAGGAACGCCTCCAGCCCCGCGAGGTCGTCGGTGTTGAGGTGGTCGACGCCGGCGGCGAGCAGTTCGGCCCACAGGGCGTCCCGGGCGGGCCCGGGCGTGTCGGGGGTGGCCCAGAAGCGCACGCGCTGCCCGCGTGTGTGCGCGGCCCGGACGAGGGTCCGCAGTTTCTCCCGTTCGGCGCCCGGGAAGGCGCCCACGCCCCGCCAGGTGAAGTTCAGGGTCCAGTTGTCGCTGATCAGCGGGGCGAAGGAGGCCGGCGCGGGGCCGCCGAGGTCGGCGAGGCGGCCGTCGTAGAAGGCCCGCCGCACGGCCTGGACCTCCATCGGCGCGCGGGCCGCCCGGTCGCCGGAGACCACCACGGTGACCGGGCCGGTGCGGACGCGGCCGTGGGCGTACGTCGTGAACAGGTGCCGGTAGCGGCTCAATCGGCGGTCGAGTTCCAGGTAGGTGGACGCGCCCTCGGTCTTGATGTCGACGAGGAGTTGCAGCGATCCGCGGTGACCGCGGTACACCCGGCCGTGGTGCGCCCGCACCCGGGCGGCGAGCGGGTCGAGGTAGAGGGATTCGAGGGTGCGGGCCGGGTCGAGGTCCTCGGGGTCGTGGGCGACGAGGAGCCGGCCGCCGACGAGGTGGATGTCGGCTTCGACGCTGCCGAAGCGGTGGTCGAGGGCGTCGAGGAGGGGGCGCGGGTGCTCGTAGTCGTTGTGGGCGTGGGCGCGCCACAACGGGCTCGGACGGTGCGGGTGTCCACCGGCGAAGGCGGTGGCGGTGGCGGCGGGCAGGACGACCGAGCCCGCGAGGGCGGCGCCGAGGGTGGTGAGGGCTCTGCGACGGGTGGTGAGGGCCATGCTCTGCCTCCCTGGAGTTGCCGTGCGGGACCCCTGCGAGTATGGGGCCCGGCGGACTCAAGGAGCAGACACGTGCGGAGAGTTGGCCGGACTGCCGCCGTACGTTCACTTCGCCGGAGGACGGCCTCGGAGGACGGTCTCGGAGGAGAGTCTCGGAGGCCGGCGTCGGAGGCCGGCGTCGGAGGCCGGCGTCGGAGGCCGGCGCACGGGAGAGCCCGCCCCGAGGGGGCGGGCTCTCCCCGCGCTTCACGCAGGTGTACGTCAGGGAGCCTGGAGGTCGACGAGACCGGCCAGCGCCTCCCGGTGGGCGCCCGCGGTGCCGTACGCGATCGAGTCGGCCTTGGCCCGCTTCAGGTACAGGTGGACCGGGTGCTCCCAGGTCATGCCGATACCGCCGTGCAGTTGCAGCGCCTCCTCGGCGGCGTGGACGGCGACGGGGGCCGCGTACGCCTGGGCGACGGCCACCGCCACGTCGGCGTCCCGCCCGGTCGCCAGGGCGTCCGCCGCGTTGCGGGCGGCGGCGCGCAGGTGGGCGACCTCCAGCCACAGCTGGGCGAGCCGGTGCTTGAGCGCCTGGAAGCCGCCGACGGGCCGGTTGAACTGCTTGCGCTCCTTGAGGTAGCGCACGGTCTCCGCCAGCGTCCAGTCGGCGAGCCCGAGTTGCTCGGAGGCCAGCAGCCCGGCCCCGGCGCGCAGGGCGCGGTGTACGGCGGGGGCCGCGTCGCCGAGCCGGCGTGCGGGCGCCCCGTCGAGGGTGACCGTGGCCAGGGGGCGGGTCGGGTCCAGGGACACCTGCGGGGTGACGGTCGCGGCACCGGCCTCGACCGCGTGGAGCCCGCCGTCGTCCGCGGGCACGAGCAGGACGTCGGCGACGGCGGCGTCGGCGATGCCGGTCAGCTCGCCGCTCAGGGTGCCGTTCTCGAGCCGTACGGTCTTGAAGGCGGCGCCCGGGGCAGTGTGCAGGCCGACCGCGAGAGCGCCGGTCCTCCGCCCGCCGGCCAGGCCGGCGAGCAGCTCGCCGTCCTCGCAGGCCAGCAGCGCCTCGGTGGCGACGACGGCGCTGGTGAGGTACGGCACGGGGGCCACGGCCCGGCCCAGCTCCTCCAGGACGACGGCGGCCTCGCGGTGGCCGGCGCCCTGGCCGCCGTACTCCTCGGGGATCAGGAGCCCGGCCATGCCCATGCTGTCGGCGAGGGACTTCCACAGGGAGGGGTCGTGCGGGGCGTCCGACTCCGTGCGCGTGATCACGCCCGCCGCGTCGCAGTGGTCGGTGAGCAGGTCGCGGACGGCGGCGCGGACCGCCTCCTCCTCCTCGGAGTGGAGGAGATCGGGCTGGGCGCTCCCGGAATTCCCAGAGCTCACGGTGTTCACGGTGCTCATCGGGCCAGGTCCTTCCAGGCGACGTCCTTGTCGGTGCGCGGCTCGGCGGGCAGCCCGAGGACGCGCTCGGCGACGATGTTCAGCAGGACCTCGCTGGTCCCGCCCTCGATGCTGTTGCCCTTGGCGCGCAGATAGCGGTATCCGGCATCGCGGCCGGTGAAGTCCACCAGCTCCGGGCGGCGCATGGTCCAGTCGTCGTACAACAGGCCCTCCTCACCGAGGAGTTCCACCTCCAGGCCGCTGATCTCCTGGTTGAGGCGGGCGAAGGCGAGCTTCATGCCGGCGCCCTCGGGGCCGGGCTGGCCGGCGGCGAGCTGCTGGCGCAGCCGCTCGCCGGTGAGGCGGGCGACCTCGGCCTCGACCCACAGCTTCAGCAGGCGCTGGTGCAGGTCGTGGGTGCGCAGCTCGGGACGTTCGCGCCAGGTCTTCGCCACCGGGCCGATCATGCCGCCCTCGCGGGGCAGCCGGGCGCCTCCGATGGCGACGCGCTCGTTGTTGAGCGTGGTCTGCGCGACCCGCCAGCCGTCGCCGGCCTCGCCCAGGCGGTGGGAGTCGGGGATGCGGACGCCGGTGAGGAAGACCTCGTTGAACTCGGCCTCGCCGGTGATCTGGCGCAGCGGCCGGACCGCGACGCCGGGGTCGGTCATGTCGCAGACGAAGTACGTGATGCCGCGGTGCTTGGGCACGTCCGGATCGGTGCGGGCGATGAGGATGGCCCAGCGGGCGAGGTGGGCGCTGGAGGTCCACACCTTCTGCCCGTCGACGACCCAGTCGTCGCCGTCCCGGACGGCCCGGGTGCCGAGCGCGGCCAGGTCGGACCCGGCGCCGGGCTCGCTGAAGAGCTGGCACCAGACCTCCTCGCCCGTCCACAGGGGGCGCAGGAACCGCCGCTTCTGCTCCTCGGTGCCGTACTGGAGGATCGTCGGCGCGGCCATGCCGAGGCCGATGCCGATGCGGCGCGGGTCGTTGTCGGGGGCGCCCGCGGCGGCCAGTTCGGCGTCCACCACCGGCTGGAGGGAGCGGGGGGCGCCCAGGCCGCCGAGGCCCTCGGGGAAGTGCACCCAGGCCAGTCCGGCGTCGAAGCGGGCGCGGAGGAAGTCCAGGCGGCCGGTGGTGGCGGGCGGGTGCGCGGCCAGCAGTTCCTGTGTGCGGCGGCGCAGTCCGGCCGCGTCGGCCTGGCTGTTCGTCATGCGGCGGCTCCGTTCTCCCGTGCCGGTACGGCGTTCTGCTGTGCCGGTACGACGACCACGCGGCCCGTGGTGAGCCCGTCGGCGACGCGCTGCACGGCGGCGGCGGCCTCGTCCAGCGGCACGCGCTCGCTCACCAGCGGCTTGATCGCGCCCCGGGCGGCCAGGTCGGTGAGCTGTTCGTGGCAGTGCCGGACCAGCTTGGGGTTCTTGGTGTTGTACAGGCCCCAGTGCAGGCCGAGGATCGAGTAGTTCTTCACCAGGGCGTGGTTCAGGGCGGGGGCGGGGATCGTGCCGCCGGCGAAGCCGACGACGACGATCCGGCCCTCGAAGGCGACGGTCTTGGCGGACTGGGTGTAGGCGTCGCCGCCCACGGGGTCGTAGACGACGTCCGCGCCGTGCCCGCCGGTGGCCTCCTTCACGGCGGCGACGACGTCCTCGCTCCGCCGGTCGATCACCACGTCGCAGCCCAGCTCCCGGGCGACGGCGGCCTTCTCCGCGCCGCCGACGACACCGATGACGCGGGCGCCGGCCGCCTTGCCGAGCTGGACGGCCGCGCTGCCGACCCCGCCCGCGGCGGCGTGCACGAGCAGTGTCTCGCCGGCCTCCAGCCGGGCCCGGCGGTGCAGGCCGAACCAGCCCGTCTGGTAGCCGATGTGCAGGGCGGCGGCCTCGGCGTCGTCCAGGGCGTCCGGTGCGGGCAGCAGGGCGGCGGCGTCCGCGACGGCGTACTCGGCGAAGCCGCCGTGGGGCAGCACCGGGTTGGCGAGGACGCGGCGCCCGTCCTCGGTCTCGCCGCAGATCTCCACGCCCGGCGTGAACGGCAGCGGCGGCCGGACCTGGTACCGGCCCCGGCACAGCAGGGCGTCCGGGAAGTTGACGTTCGCGGCCCTCACCTTCAGCAGGACCTGGCCCTCGCCGGGCACGGGCGGCGCCGTGTCCGTCCGGCGCATCACCTCGCCCGGCTCACCGTTCTCGTGCACCTGCCATGCCTGCATGCGGGCCCTCCACGCGACTGTCCGACCGGGGTCCACCGCATACTAAGCGGTCGCTTGCCCTTCGGGGAACAGCCCCACGGGAACAGCCGCGCGGGAGCGTCCCGGGAAGGGTTCGGCGGACCCGGCCGCGGCGGCTCACGACCGCTTCGGCCGCGCCCGCACGTGCATCCGCTCCCCCTGCGGCCCGAACAGGCTCAGGAACTCCACCGGCCCCTCCCCCGTCGACCCGAACCAGTGCGGCACGCGCGTGTCGAACTCGGCGGCCTCCCCGGCGGAGAGGACCACGTCGTGCTCGCCCAGCACCAGCCGCAGCCGGCCCGACAGCACGTACAGCCACTCGTACCCCTCGTGCGTGCGCGGATCGGGCTCGGCCGTGCGCTGCGGCTCGAACACCTTGAACGCCTGGAGCCCGCCGGGCTGACGGGTGAGCGGCCAGTGGGTGCGCCCCTCCCGCACGATCGGCTCGGCCCGCACCCGGGGGTCCCTCACCGGCGGGGCGCCGACCAGTTCGTCCAGCGGCACCTGGTGGGCCCGCGCGATCGGCAGCAGCAGCTCCAGGCTGGGCTTGCGCAGCCCGGACTCCAGCCGCGACAGCGTGCTCACCGAGATGCCGGTCGCCTCCGACAGCCCGGCCAGGGTCACCTCCCGCTCCTTGCGGAGCCTGCGCAGCCTCGGGCCCACGCCCGCCAGAACATCGTCCGTCGTCATGCACTTATTGCAGTTTCGGCAAACACGATTGTCAATCGCCCGTACATCGGCGACCTTGTTCTCGGAGGTGGTAACCATGTTCAAGAACAACGCCGATCAGCACACCGGCCGACGGACCGAACGGCACACCGACCGCTACGACGTGGCCGTCGTCGGAGGCGGCGCGGCGGGGCTGTCCGCCGCCCTGGTCCTGGGACGGGCCCGGCTGCGCACCCTGGTGGTCGACGCGGGCGAGCCGCGCAACGCGCCCTCGTCCCACATGCAGGGCTACCTGTCGCGGGACAGCATGGCCCCGGCCGAGTTCCTGGCGCTCGGCCGGGAGGAGATCGCGCGCTACGGCGTCGAACTCGTCCGGGACCGGGCCGTGGACGTCACCCGCGGCGAGGACTTCGCCGTGGAGCTGGGCGGCGGACGCACCGTCCACGCGCGCCGGCTGGTCGTCGCCACCGGGCTGAAGGACGAACTGCCGGCGGTGCCCGGCGTCGCCGAGCGGTTCGGCCGGGACGTGCTGCACTGCCCGTTCTGCCATGGCTGGGAGGTGCGCGACGAGCCCTTCGGCGTGCTGGGCACGGGCCCGATGAGCGTGCACCAGGCGCTGATCGTGTCCCGGTGGTCGAAGGACGTCACCCTCTTCCTGCACACCCTCGCCGAGGAGGAGCTGTCCGACCTGGACCTGCGCCGCCTCGCCGCGGCCGGCGTCAAGGTGGTGCCCGGCGAGGTCGCCGGGCTCGTGGTCGAGGACGACCGGATCACCGGGGTGCGGCTCACCGGGGGCACCCCCTCCGGGGATGGCCCGGTCCACGAGCTCTCGGTGGTCTTCGTCGGCCCGCGCGCCGTCCCGCAGACCGGGCTGCTGGAGAAGCTCGGCGCGGAACTGGAGGAGACCCCGCTCGGCGCCTACCCGGTGGTGGACCGGACCGGGCTGACGACCGTGCCCGGGGTGTGGGCGGCGGGCAACGCGACCGGCTTCGCCGAGCAGGTCGTGCACGCGGCGAGCGGCGGCTACCGCGCGGCGACGGCGATCGTCGGCGACCTGCTCATGGCGGACCTGGACGCGGCACTGGGGGCGGAGGCGCAGCTGGGGGCGAAGGTGTAGGAGTGCCTCCCCGGGTGCATCCTGACTGCATGCTGCTCGCCCGGCTGGCCCAGGTGTCCCGGGAGGTCGCCGCCGCCTCGGCGCGCTCCCGCAAGACCGCGCTGCTCGCGGAGCTCTTCCGGGACGCGGAGGCCGACGACGTCCCCGTGGTCATCCCCTACCTGGCGGGGCGGCTGCCGCAGGGCAGGCTCGGCGTCGGCTGGAAGGCGCTGGCCCGGCCCGTCGCCCCGGCCGCCGCACCGTCCCTGACCGTGCGGGAGACCGACGCCCGCCTCACCGAGCTCGGCGCGGTCTCCGGCCCCGGCTCCCAGGCCGAGCGCGCCCGGCTGGTCGGGGAGCTGATGGGCCGGGCCACCGAGGACGAGCAGCGCTTCCTGCGCGGCCTGCTCACCGGCGAGGTCCGCCAGGGCGCCCTGGACGCCGTCGCCGTCGAAGGGCTGGCGCGGGCGACCGGGGCACCGGCGGCGGACGTGCGCCGGGCGGTGATGCTCGCGGGCTCGCTCCAGGCGGTGGCCGGGGCGCTGCTCGCCGACGGGCCGGCCGCGCTGGACCGGTTCCGGCTCACCGTGGGCCGCCCGGTGCTGCCGATGCTCGCCCACAGCGCCTCCTCGGTGGCCGAGGCGGTCGAGCGGCTCGGGGCCTGCGCGGTGGAGGAGAAACTGGACGGCGTCCGCGTCCAGGTGCACCGCGACGGCTCCACCGTACGGGTCCACACCCGCACCCTGGACGACATCACCGGCCGGCTGCCCGAGGTGACGCGGGCCGCGCTCGCCCTGCCCGGCGAGCGGTTCGTCCTGGACGGCGAGGTGATCTCCTTCGGCGCCGACGGCCGGCCCCGCTCGTTCCAGGAGACCGCCGGGCGCGTCGGCTCCCGCGCGGACGTCGCCGCAGCCGCCCGGGAGGTCCCCGTCTCCCCTGTCTTCTTCGACGCGCTCTCGGCCGGCGGCCGGGACCTGCTGGACCTGCCGCTGGCCGAGCGGCACGCGGAGCTGGCCCGGCTGGTCCCGGAGCCGATGCGGGTACGGCGGACCCTCGTCTTTGGCCCGGCGGACACCCGGCGGGCGGAGGAGTTCCTCGCCGAGACCCTGGCCCGCGGCCACGAGGGGGTCGTGGCCAAGGCCCTCAACGCCCCCTACAGCGCCGGGCGGCGCGGCGCGTCCTGGCTGAAGGTCAAGCCCGTGCACACCCTCGACCTGGTCGTCCTGGCCGCCGAGTGGGGCCACGGCCGCCGCACCGGCACGCTGTCCAACCTCCACCTGGGCGCCCGCACCGCCGACGGCTCCTTCACCATGCTCGGCAAGACCTTCAAGGGCCTGACCGACGCCCTGCTGGCCTGGCAGACCGAGCGGCTGCGGGAACTGGCGGTCGAGCACCACGCCTGGGGTGTGACCGTGCGCCCCGAACTCGTCGTCGAGATCGCCTACGACGGCCTCCAGCGCTCCCCCCGCTACCCGGCCGGCGTCACCCTCCGTTTCGCCCGCGTGGTCCGCTACCGCGAGGACAAGCGCCCGGACGAAGCGGACACGGTGGAGGCGCTCACGGCCGCCCACCCGCGGGTGCGGCCGTGACCGGGCCCGCCGGGAGGCGCAGCGCCGGGCTGCTCCTCCACCGCCGCACCGGCGACGGCCCTCAGGTGCTGCTCGGCCACATGGGCGGCCCGTTCTTCGCCCGCCGCGACGCCGGGGCGTGGACGGTCCCCAAGGGCGAGTACGGCCCCGGCGAGTCCGCCTGGGAGGCGGCCCGGCGCGAGTTCGAGGAGGAGCTCGGACTGCCGCCGCCCGACGGGGAGGCCGTACCGCTGGGCGAGGTCCGGCAGGCGGGCGGCAAGACCGTCACGGCCTGGGCGGTCGAGGCCGACCTGGACCCGGCGGCGATCACCCCCGGCACCTTCCGCAGGGAGTGGCCGCCGGGGTCGGGGCGGATCCGGGAGTTCCCCGAGCTGGACCGGGTGGCGTGGTTCGCGCCGGAACGGGCCAGGGAGGTGATCGTGAAGGCACAGGCCGCGTTTCTCGACCGGCTGGCGGAGCACTCGCGGTGAGGGTGCCTGTCCGCGTTGCGGCCCCCACGGGGGCGCGCGAAGGTCGAGAGGCGCCGAACGGCGCACACAGCGCCGCACAGCACAGTTCGCTCCAAGGAGGCCAGCCATGCCCATCGCCACGGTGAACCCGGCCAACGGCGAGACGCTCCGGACGTACGACGCCATGGACGAGGACGAGATCGAGCGCCGCCTCCGGCTCGCCGAGGCCACCTTCCGCACCTACCGGACGACGCCGTTCGACGAGCGGGCCCGGCTGATGCACGCCGCCGCCGACCTGCTGGAGCAGGACCAGCAGGAGATCGGCCGCGTGATCACCACCGAGATGGGCAAGCCGGTCCGGCAGGCGCGCGCCGAGGCGGCCAAGTGCGCCAAGGCGATGCGCTGGTACGCCGACCACGCCGCGCGGCTGCTCGCCGACGAGGAGCCCGACGCGTCCGACGTGAAGGACTCCGGCGCCTCCCGCGTCCTGGTCCGCTACCGGCCGATGGGCCCGGTGCTCGCCGTGATGCCGTGGAACTTCCCGCTGTGGCAGGTGATCCGGTTCGCCGCGCCCGCGCTGATGGCGGGCAACGTGGGCCTGCTCAAGCACGCCTCGAACGTGCCGCAGACCGCCCTGTACCTGGAGGACCTGTTCCACCGGGCGGGCTTCGCCGAGGGCTGCTTCCAGACCCTCCTCATCGGCTCCGCGCAGGTCGACGACGTCCTGCGCGACGAGCGGGTCAAGGCGGCCACCCTCACCGGCAGCGAGCCCGCGGGCCGCGCGGTCGCCTCCACCGCCGGGGAGATGATCAAGAAGACGGTGCTGGAGCTGGGCGGCAGCGACCCCTTCGTCGTCATGCCGTCGGCCGACCTGGACCGGGCCGCCGAGGTCGCGGTGAACGCGCGGTGCCAGAACGCCGGGCAGTCCTGCATCGCCGCCAAGCGGTTCATCGTGCACGCGGACGTCTACGACGCCTTCGCCGAGCGCTTCGTCGCGGGCATGAGGGCGCTGAAGGTCGGCGACCCGATGGACGAGGAGACCGAGGTCGGCCCGCTCTCCAGCGAGCGGGGCCGCCAGGACCTGGAGGAGCTGGTCGAGGACGCGGTGCGGGGCGGCGCCACCGTGCTGTGCGGTGGCGAACGCCCCGACGGGCCCGGCTGGTACTACCCGCCGACCGTGCTGGCCGGCGTCACCCGTGCCCTGCGCATCCACCGGGAGGAGGCGTTCGGCCCGGTGGCCACGCTGTACCGCGCGGCCGACCTGGACGAGGCGGTGCTGATCGCCAACGACACCGACTTCGGGCTGAGTTCGAACGTGTGGACGCGCGAGGAGGCCGACGTCGACCGGTTCGTGCGGGACCTGGAGGCGGGCGGCGTGTACGTCAACGGGATGACGGCCTCCCACCCGGCGTTCCCGTTCGGCGGGGTGAAGCGGTCGGGGTACGGGCGTGAGCTGTCCGGGCACGGAATCCGCGAGTTCTGCAACATCACCACCGTGTGGCACGGAGCGTGAGGCTTCCGCGGCTACGATCCCTTTTGTGAACCGCGAAGTGACTCTGCCTCTGATCGTCGACGACCGCGGTACCTTGCAGGTGGCTGCGGCCGACGTGAGCAAACTGCTGCGTACGGTGGGCGGGCGGTGGCTGCGTCTGGTGGAGGCCGGGCAGGACGGGCTGGACGAGGACACCGTCGCCGCGCTCACCATCGAGCTGGCCAAGCTGGCCGACCGGATCGACGTGGCGTGCATCGCCCACAGCAGCGGTCAGTCGACCTGACCGGGCCTGCCGCCGCCCTGCTCCCGCTCCCACAGCGTGTGCCAGAACATCGCCTCGTAGCTCTGCAGCAGCCGCCCGTAGCGGTGGACGAGCCGCTCGCTCAGCCGTCCCGCGTCCAGCGCCGCCTGCACGGCGGCCGTCGCCTGCCGCTCCAGGACGGGCGAGGGCTCGGCGAAGAAGTCGAAGAAGGCGCACGCCTCGTCACCGAAGCCGTAGTGGCGGCGCAGCGCGGCGGCGATCGTCGCGCAGTAGCCGCCCCACGCCGAGAAGTTGGCGTGCAGGGCGAGCACGGTCTCGGCCGGTGAGCCGTTGAGCGCCAGCCAGGCGGCGTAGGCGGGATAGGCCTGGCAGCCCGGCAGCGGGTCGTACGCCACCGCGCGCTCCTCGGTCACGCCGCAGGCCGCCGCGAACGCCTCCAGCCGCTCCGCGGCCAGTGCCTCGCCCTCGGCGAGCGTGGTGAAGTACGCGGCGGTCTCCGGCGCGTCGGCGGCCCGCTGCGCCAGGTACTGGAAGGCGCGGCGGTCCGCGGCGATCACCCACCGCTGCTCCAGCGCGAGCGCGGCGAGCGTGTCCCGGCCGGCCGCGCCCCGCGCCACCAGCGGCACGAGCCGGTTGGCGCGCGGGTCCGGAGCCAGTCTCCCGGTGGTCGTCTCCAGCAGTTCCCTGGCCGTCCGGGTCATCGCGTCCTCCATCGGTCGGTGTCCTGCGGTGCCGCTCCGGTCCACCAGCATCCCCGGGACGGAGTAGTCCGGCGAGAGATCGCCGCCCCGCCGGGTGATCGTTGGGTGAACACCCCCAGGGGGCTGCCCGGCAGATTCCCTGGCGGCACACCACTTTCTGACCGGGGGGCGCAGGGCCTTCCGGGAGGCGAAAGCAGGCACGGTTCATGGCGACTTTGTGCAGACCCTCGGTGTCCGTTCCAGAGCACGTGATCACGATGGAGGAGACGCTGGAGCTGGCGCGTGAGCGCCACGCCGACCACCCCCAACTGCCGCTGGCCCTCCGCCTGATCGAGAACACCGGCGTGCGCACCCGGCACATCGTGCAGCCCATCGAGGAGACCCTCAAGCACCCCGGCTTCGAGGAGCGCAACAAGCTCTACGAGGCCGAGGCCAAGGCCCGGGTGCCGGCGGTGATCCAGCGGGCCCTGGACGACGCGGAGCTCCTCACCACCGACATCGACGTGATCATCTACGTCTCGTGCACGGGCTTCATGATGCCCTCGCTCACCGCGTGGCTGATCAACGAGATGGGCTTCGACAGCACCACGCGCCAGATACCCATAGCCCAGCTGGGCTGCGCGGCCGGCGGCGCGGCGATCAACCGGGCCCACGACTTCTGCACGGCCTACCCCGAGGCCAACGCGCTGATCGTGGCCTGCGAGTTCTGCTCGCTGTGCTACCAGCCCACCGACATCGGCGTCGGCTCGCTGCTGTCCAACGGCCTCTTCGGCGACGGCATCGCCGCCGCGGTGGTCCGCGGCCGGGGCGGCACCGGCGTGCGGCTGGAGCGCAACGGCTCGTACCTGATCCCCAAGACAGAGGAGTGGATCATGTACGACGTGAAGGCGACCGGCTTCCACTTCCTGCTGGACAAGCGGGTGCCGGCCACCATGGAGCCCCTGGCACCGGCGCTGAAGGACCTGGCCGACACCCACGGCTGGGACGCCTCCGACCTGGACTTCTACGTCGTCCACGCGGGCGGGCCCCGCATCCTGGACGACCTCAGCAAGTTCCTGAAGGTCGACCCGCACGCCTTCCGGTTCAGCCGGGCCACGCTCACCGAGTACGGCAACATCGCCAGCGCCGTCGTCCTGGACGCGCTGCGCCGCCTGTTCGACGACGGCGGGGCCGAGCACCGGGCGCGCGGGCTGCTGGCCGGGTTCGGTCCCGGCATCACCGCGGAGATGTCCCTGGGCCGCTGGCAGATCACGGACGAGACGTGAGATGAGCGAAGAAACGATTCCCCCACCCGAGTCCCCGGCCCTGCCGCCCGTCCGGGACTGGCCGGCGCTCGACCTGCCCGGCACGGACTTCGACCCGGTCCTGCGCGAGCTGATGGCCGAGGGCCCCCTCACCCGCATCAAGCTGCCCAACGGCGAGGGCTGGGCGTGGCTGGTGACCCGCTACGACGACGTGCGGACGGTCACCAACGACCCCCGCTTCGGCCGCGAGGCCGTCATGGACCGGCAGGTCACCCGGCTCGCCCCGCACTTCATCCCGGCACGCGGCGCGGTCGGCTTCCTCGACCCGCCCGACCACACCCGGCTGCGCCGCTCGGTGGCCGCCGCCTTCACGGCGCGGGGCGTGGAACGCGTCCGCGAGCAGGCCCGCTCCCTGCTCGGCGAACTGGTCGACGCGATGCTGGAGGCGGGCCCGCCCGCCGACCTCACCGAGGCGGTGCTGAGCCCCTTCCCCATCGCGGTGATCTGCGAGCTGATGGGCGTCCCGGCCGCCGACCGGCACGCCATGCACACCTGGACCCAGCTCATCCTGTCCTCCGCGCACGGCGCCGAGGTCAGCGAGAAGGCCAAGCAGGAGATGGGCGCCTACTTCTCCGGCCTCGTCGCCCTGCGGGAGGACAGCACCGACGAGGACGTCACCTCGCTGCTGGGCGCCGCCGTGGGCCGGGGCGAGGTCACCCTGGAGGAGGCCGTCGGACTGGCGGTGCTGCTCCAGATCGGCGGCGAGGCGGTCACCAACAACAGCGGGCAGATGTTCTTCACCCTGCTGACCCGTCCCGAGCTGGCCGAACGGCTGCGCTCCGAGCCGGAGATCCGGCCCCGGGCCATCGACGAGCTGCTGCGCTGGATCCCGCACCGCAACGCGGTCGGGCTCTCCCGCATCGCGCTGGAGGACGTGGAGCTGCACGGGACGCGGATCCGGGCGGGCGACGCGGTCTACGTGTCGTACCTGGCCGCCAACCGCGACCCGGACGTCTTCCCCGACCCGGAGGCGATCGACTTCTCCCGCAGCCCCAACCCGCACGTGTCCTTCGGCTTCGGCCCGCACTACTGCCCGGGCGGCATGCTGGCCCGGCTGGAGTCCGAGCTGCTGGTCGACGCGCTGCTGGACCGGGTGCCGGGCATGAAGCTGGCGGTGCCGCCCGAGGAGGTGCCCTTCAAGAAGGGCGCGCTGATCCGCGGGCCCGAGGCCCTGCCCGTGACCTGGTGAGCGGCCGATGACGGCGACACAGGGGCTGCTGGTGCCACCGGGCCACGGCCGGGTCGTGCAGGCGCCCGCCCAGCACGTGACGTTCAAGGTGACCGGTTCGCACTCGCGGATGGCGTCCACCTTCGAGGTGATCGTGCCGCCGGGCTTCGACGTCGGCGCCCACGTGCACACCCGCAGCGAGGAGTTGTTCTACGTCCTCGAAGGCGAGCTGGACGTGCTCGCCTTCGAGCCCCGCGTCCGCACCCCCGACAACTGGCAGAAGTGGGAGTCGAGCACGGGCGACCGGGTGGTGCGCGCCACCCCGGGCACGCTCATCGTCGTACCGCCCGGCTGCCCGCACGCGTTCGCCAACCCGACGGACGAGCCCGCGAAGATGTTCTTCCAGGCCGCCCCGCCCCCGGACCACGAGCGGTACTTCGAGGAACTGCTGGAGATCCTGGGGGACGGGGGCCCGCCGGACCACGCGGCGATCGAGGAGCTGCGCAGGCGGTACGACATCGAGCAGCTGACGCCGCTTCGGCACCGCTAGCGGATCGGCATGCCCGACAGGGTGCGGGCGATCACCAGCCGCTGGATCTCGCTCGTCCCCTCGAAGATGGTGTAGATGGCCGCGTCGCGGTGCATCCGCTCCACCGGATACTCGCGCGTGTACCCGTTGCCGCCCAGGATCTGGATGGCCTGGGCGGTGACCTTCTTCGCCGTCTCGCTGGCGAACAGCTTGGACATCGAGCCCTCGGCGGCGGTGAACGGCCTGCCGTTGACCGCCATCCACGAGGCGCGCCACACCAGCAGCCGGGCCGCGTCGATCTGCGTGCGCATGTCGGCGAGCTGGAAGGCGACGCCCTGGTTGTCGATGATCGGGCGGCCGAACTGCTCGCGGGTCTGCGCGTACTCCAGCGCCACCTCGTACGCGGCCCGCGCGGTGCCGACCGCCATCGCGCCGACCGCCGGACGGGACGCCTCGAACGTCGCCATCGCGGCGTTCTTCACGCGCTCACCGCCCTTCCTCGCCTTCTCCCGGGCGCGGGCGAGGCGCTCGTCCAGCTTCTCCTTGCCGCCGAGCAGGCAGGAGCCGGGCACCCGGACGTTGTCGAGGATCACCTCGGCGGTGTGCGAGGCGCGGATGCCGTGCTTCTTGAACTTCTGGCCCTGGGACAGGCCCGGCGTGCCCGGCGGGACGATGAAGGAGGCGTGCCCCTTGGAGCCCAGCTCCGGGTCGACGACGGCGACGACGACGTGGACGTTGGCGATGCCGCCGTTGGTCGCCCACGTCTTGGTGCCGTTGATCACCCACTCGTCCTTGGCCTCGTCGTACACGGCACGGGTGCGCATGGAGGCGACGTCGGAGCCGGCGTCGGGCTCGGAGGAGCAGAAGGCGGCGACCTTGACGTCGGTCGCGTCGCCGTACATCTGCGGGATCCAGGTGCCGATCTGCTCGTCGGTGCCGTTGGCGAGGACGCCGACGGCGGCCAGGCCGGTGCCGACGATGGACAGGGCGATGCCCGCGTCGCCCCAGAACAGCTCCTCCATCGTCATGGGGATGCCGAGGCCGGTGGCGTCGAAGTACTGCTGGGCGTAGAAGTCGAGGGAGTAGATGCCGACCTTCGCGGCCTCCTGGATGACCGGCCAGGGGGTCTCCTCGCGCTCGTCCCACTCGGCGGCGGCGGGACGGATCACGTCGGCGGCGAAGCCATGGAGCCAGTCCCGGACCTCCTTCTGCTCGTCGTTGAGCTCCATGGTGAACTCGGCCATGTCCCCTCCAGCGGTGCACGTGCATGTTACTTGCAGTAACGCCGAGTCTGTTACCGGCCGGTAGGAAAGTCAACAGCCGACGGTCCGCCGGCAGCCGTTCGAGGTCCGGGGCGCGGTCAGTGTTAGTTTGCGCAGGCGTCACCGAATCAGCACGGGTGGGGAGAGCACATGGACACCACGCAGCGGACCGATCAGCAGCGGTCCACCGACCGCCGGCGGCGGGAGCTGCTGGAGGCCGCCGACCGGGTGGTGCTGCGCGACGGCCCGCAGGCCTCGATGAACGCCATCGCCGCCGAGGCGGGCATCACCAAGCCGATCCTCTACCGGCACTTCGGCGACAAGGGCGGGCTGTACGCCGCGCTCGCCCGGCGGCACACCGACGCCCTGCTCTCCTCGCTGCGGGCGGCCCTGGACGCTCCGGCCGACCGCAGGGAACGGGTCGAGTCCACGCTGGAGACGTATCTGGCGGCCATCGAGGCGCGCCCCCAGGTGTACCGCTTCCTGATGCATCCGGCGGAGGGCAGCGCCGCCCAGCGCGAGCAGGGCTTCGACGCCGGCAGGCACTCCGCTCCGCTGCTGCGCCGCATGGGCGAGGAACTGGCCCAGGTCATCGAGGAGCGGGTCGACCTCGGCCCGGACGGCCGGCAGCTGGCGCGGGTGTGGGGCCACGGCATCGTCGGCATGATGCACGCCGCCGGGGACTGGTGGCTCGGGGAACGGCCCTGCTCCCGCGAGGAGCTGGTCCGGGGCCTGGCCGACCTGCTGTGGGGGCGCCTGGCGGCGGCGGGCGACCGGGCCGACGGCCCCGGCTTCTGAGCGGCTCCCGGCCCCGTCACCGGCTCCAGGGGGCCCGCGCGGCCCGGCGCATGAGCCGGCGGTGCCGCCACCCCGTGACCCGGTCGGCGTACACCCGCCCGTCGAGGTGGTCGCACTCGTGCTGCAGGCACCGGGCGAAGAAGCCGGTGCCCTCGACCCTCACCGGCTCCCCGGTCACCGTGACGCCCTCGACCACGGCACGGTCGTACCGCTCGGTCCCCGCTTCCAGGCCGGGCAGCGACAGACAGCCCTCCGGGCCCCGCACCACCACGCCGTCCGTCTCCACCAGCCGCGGGTTCACCACGTGGCCGAGGTGGCGGACGTCCTCGTCGTCCGGGCAGTCGTAGACGAACACCCGCAGCCCCTCGCCGGCCTGGTTGGCGGCCAGGCCGACGCCCCGGGCGGCGTACATGGTCGCGAACAGGTCCTCCACCAGGCGGGCCAGTGCGGGACCGAAGTCCGTGACCGGGGCACAGGGGGTGTGCAGGACGGGGTCGCCGAGGAGGGTGAGGGGCCGTACGCGCCCGCGGGCGCCCGGGATCGAGCCGTGTCGCATGGCGGCAAGAGTAAGGTCCATTCGTCCCGCACCCGCCGCGCGGTCCGCCCGCCGGTCCGCCCGGCCGGTGCCGGGATTCGGGAGTGCGAGGGGATCTCGATAGGCTGAGGTCCACACCACGTGGCCGTCAGGCTTGAAGAGCGCGGCGCGTACGCAAGGAGGATCGAGAACTGATGGCAGGCAACTCGGACCCGCTCACGCCGCGGGCCAAGCTGGCCGTGACCGCGGGCAAGGCGGTCGCGGCGGCATCCCGCGCCGCGGGGCGCGGCAGCGGTTCGGTGATCGGCGGCCGGGTGGCCCTCAAGCTCGACCCCGACCTGCTCGCCCGGCTCGCCCAGAACCTGGACGTCGTCCTGGTCTCGGCGACCAACGGCAAGACCACCACCACCCGGCTCATCGCCGAGGCGCTGCGGGCCGCGGGCCCGGTCGTCTCCAACGCGCTCGGCGCCAACATGCCCGCCGGCATCACCTCGGCGCTCGCGGGCGGCTCGGACGCGAAGTACGGCGTGATCGAGGTCGACGAGAAGTACCTCGCCGGTGTCGCCCGCGACACCGACCCCAAGTGCATCGCGCTGCTCAACCTCTCCCGGGACCAGCTCGACCGCGCCGCCGAGACCCGCATGCTCGCCGAGAACTGGCGGGAGGGCCTGGCCGGCTCCAAGGCCGTCATCGTCGCCAACTGCGACGACCCGCTGGTGGTGTGGGCCGCCTCCTCCTCTCCCAACGTGGTCTGGGTCGCCGCCGGGCAGATGTGGAAGGACGACGCCTGGTCCTGCCCCGCCTGCGGCGGCGTGATGCAGCGTCCGGGCGACGACTGGTTCTGCGGCGAGTGCGGCTTCCGCCGCCCCACCCCGACCTGGGCCCTGTCCGGCGACCACGTCCTCGACCCGCACGGCTCGGCCTGGCCCATCCACCTCCAGCTGCCGGGCCGCGCCAACAAGGCCAACGCCGCCTCCTCGGCGGCCGTCGCCGCCGTCTTCGGGGTGCCGCCGCAGGTCGCTCTGGAGCGCATGTACCAGGTGCAGGCGGTCGCCGGGCGCTACGACGTGGTCCAGTTCCAGGGCCGCGACCTGCGCCTGCTGCTCGCGAAGAACCCGGCCGGCTGGCTGGAGACGTTCTCCCTGATCGACCCGCCGCCGGCCCCGGTCATCCTCTCGGTGAACGCGCGCGGCGCCGACGGCACCGACACCTCCTGGCTGTGGGACGTCGACTACACCCGCCTGACCGGCCACCCGATCTGTGTCATCGGCGACCGGAAGCTGGACCTCGCGGTGCGCCTGGAGGTCGCGAACCAGCAGTTCCAGGTGTGCGAGAACCTCGACCAGGCGGTGCAGCTGTGCCCGCCGGGCCGGATCGAGGTCATCGCCAACTACACCGCCTTCCAGGACCTGCGCCGCCGCGTCGGCAACTGACACGACACCTGTAGGGGACTTTTGTGAGCGACAACCAGCTGCGGGTCGTCTGGATCTACCCGGACCTGCTCAGCACCTACGGCGACCAGGGCAACGTCCTGGTCGTGGAGCGCCGGGCCCGGCAGCGCGGCCTCGACGTGGCCCGGCTCGACGTGCGCAGCGACCAGCCGATCCCGACCTCCGGCGACATCTACCTCATCGGCGGCGGCGAGGACCGGCCGCAGCGGCTCGCGGCCGAGCGGCTGCGCCGCGACGGCGGTCTGTACCGGGCGGTGGAGAACGGCGCCATCGTGTTCTCGGTGTGCGCCGGCTACCAGATCCTCGGCCACGAGTTCGTCAACGACCTCGGCCAGCGCGAGCCCGGCCTCGGCCTGCTCGACGTGGTCTCGGTGCGCGGCGAGGGCGCGCGGTGCGTCGGCGACGTGCTCGGCGACATCGACCCGCGCCTGGGGCTGCCCCCGCTGACCGGCTTCGAGAACCACCAGGGCGTCACCCATCTGGGCCCGACCGCCCGCCCGTTCGCCCAGGTCCGCTTCGGCAACGGCAACGGCACCGGGGACGGCACGGAGGGCGCGTACAACGACACGGTCTTCGGCACGTACATGCACGGCCCGGTGCTGGCGCGCAACCCGCTCATCGCGGACCTGCTGCTGAAGCTGGCCCTCGACGTCAACGCGCTGCCGCCGACCGACGACCGCTGGTACGAGGCGCTGCGCGAGGAGCGCATCGCGGCCGCGCAGCAGCCTGCGTGAACACCGTTGCGCGGCAACCTGTGTGAACACGGCGGCGCAGCAGCCTGCGTGAACACAGTGGCGCAGCCTGCGTGACACCTTCCGTCAACGTGCGTGCCGGTGGCCCGTCTGACGCCCTGTCCGCACAGGTGAGCGGGGGCGTCCAGCAAGCGGACGCGTGGTTCGGCCCCGTCGCCCGATGCCGCTAGGGTGGCGGGGATCGAGCCGGACAGCGCGGTCCGGTCCCCCGCGCCCATGTTGAGAAGGTATTTCGGGCTATGCGCATTGGTGTCCTCACGTCCGGCGGCGACTGCCCCGGCCTGAACGCCGTCATCCGGTCCGTCGTGCACCGCGCCGTCGCCGACCACGGGGACGAGGTCGTCGGCTTCCGGGACGGCTGGAAGGGCCTCCTGGAGTGCGACTACCTCAAGCTCGACCTCGACGCGGTGGGCGGCATCCTCGCCCGCGGCGGCACCATCCTCGGCTCCTCCCGGGTCCGTCCCGAGCATCTGCGGGACGGCGTGGAGCGGGCCCGGGGGCACGTCGGGGAGCTGGGTCTCGACGCGATCATCCCGATCGGCGGCGAGGGCACGCTGAAGGCGGCCCGGCTGCTGTCCGACGCCGGCCTGCCGATAGTGGGTGTGCCGAAGACCATCGACAACGACATCGCCGTCACGGACGTCACCTTCGGCTTCGACACGGCCGTCGGTGTCGCGACCGAGGCCCTGGACCGGCTGAAGACCACCGCCGAGTCCCACCAGCGGGTGCTGATCGTGGAGGTCATGGGCCGCCACACCGGCTGGATCGCGCTGCACTCCGGCATGGCGGCCGGCGCCCACGCCATCGTCGTCCCCGAGCGGCCCTTCGACATCGACGAGCTGACCGCCAAGGTCGGCGAGCGGTTCGAGGCGGGCAAGCGGTTCGCCATCGTCGTCGCCGCCGAGGGTGCCAAGCCGAAGCCCGGCACCATGGAGTTCGACGAGGGCGGCAAGGACGTCTACGGCCACGAGCGCTTCGCCGGCATCGCCCGCCAGCTCTCCGTCGAGCTGGAGCGGCGCCTGGGCAAGGAGGCCCGGCCGGTGATCCTCGGGCACGTCCAGCGCGGCGGCACGCCGACCGCGTACGACCGGGTGCTCGCCACCCGCTTCGGCTGGCACGCGGTGGAGGCCGCGCACCGCGGCGAGTTCGGCATGATGACCGCGCTGCGCGGCACCGACATCGTGATGGTGCCGCTGGCCGAGGCCGTCGAGACGCTCAAGACGGTGCCGGCCGAGCGGTACGCCGAGGCGGAGTGCGTGCTGTAGGGCCTTCGACGGGGTCCCGTCGTGGAACCGCCCCCGGTCGCAGCCGCGGCCGGGGGCGGTTCTACTCTGGGTGCGGACAGACAGCACTCAACCCCCACGAAACAGGAGCCGGCGGATGGATCACAGCGGGCACGGCATGACGATGGATCTGCCGCCGTTCACGCTGGGGCGAGGTCTCGAATGGTCCACGGACCCCTTCTTCCTCGTCGCCTGCCTGCTGGGACTGGCGCTGTACGGCTGGGGCGTGGCCCGCCTGGTGCGGCGCGGCGACAGGTGGCCGGTGGGCCGCACCGTCGCGTACACGGCGGGCGTGCTGAGCATCGCGCTGATGATGTGCACCAAGCTGAACGACTACGGCATGGTCATGTTCAGCGTGCACATGGTGCAGCACATGGTGATCAGCATGGTGTCGCCGATCCTGATTCTGCTCGGCGCGCCCATCACGCTGGCGCTGCGCGCCCTGCCGACGGCGGGCCGCGGCCGGAAGGGGCCGCGCGAGCTGCTGCTGATGCTGCTGCACAGCCGCTACATGCGGATCATCACGCACCCCGCGTTCACCATCCCGCTGTTCATCGCGAGCCTGTACGGGCTGTACTTCACGCCGCTCTTCGACTTCCTGATGGAGTCCAGGCCGGGGCACATCGCGATGATGGTCCACTTCCTCGCCGTCGGCGTGGTCTTCTTCTGGCCGATCATGGGCGTCGACCCGGGACCGCACCGGCCCGGCTACCTGATGCGGATGCTGGAGCTGTTCGCGGGCATGCCGTTCCACGCCTTCTTCGGCATCGCGCTGATGATGGGCTCCACCGCCATGGTGGACACGTTCCGCAATCCGCCCGCCTCGCTCGGCATCGACGCCCTCTCGGACCAGAACGCGGCGGGCGGCATCGCCTGGGCGTTCAGCGAGGTCCCGTCGGTCCTGGTGCTCATCGCGCTGCTGTTCCAGTGGTACGCCTCGGAGAAGCGCCAGGCCCGGCGCAAGGACCGGGCCGCCGACCGCGACGGCGATAAGGAGCTGGAGGCGTACAACGCCTATCTGGCCTCGCTGAACGCACGCGGGAACTGAGGAGACCCGAGGAGACCCGAGGAGAACCGAGGAAAGACGCACGCGGGAGCCGAGGAGATCCGCCCCCAGCCCCCAGGAAATCCGGCCCGCACCCCCGGAAATCCGGCCCACATCCCGCCGCCCACACCGCACACAGGCGGAACGGGGGCACCATGGAGGGCAACGGACCATGAGGAGGGTGCCGCGATGCCCGGTTCCACGGACGGTTCAACGAAGACGATGGGGGTGCTCACCGTCGGCGGTCTCGTCGCGGTGACGGCCTACACGGTGGCGCTCGGCAGCAACGGCTGGCTGTGGTTCGGCTGGGTCGTCCTGGGCCTGATCACCCTCGGCATGATCGCCACCACCCGGAGCACCTGAGAGCCCCGAGGGCGCCCGGGAGCACCGGCGGCTCACGCGCGGCCGGGCCGGGCCGCCGGGTGCACGCCCGGCTGGTACTTGGGCAGCCGGACGGTGATCTTCATGCCCGCGCCGACGGCGGTCTCGGCGACGAGGCCGTGACCGTCTCCGTAGAGCTGGCGGAGGCGGTCGTCGACGTTGGACAGGCCGATGCCGCCCGAGGGGCTCTCCTCGCCGGCGAGGATGCGGCGCAGCAGGCCGGGGTCCATCCCGGCGCCGTCGTCCTCGATGACGACGAGCGCCTCGGCGCCCGCGTCCTGCGCGGTGATCCGGATGTGACAGGTGCCGGAGGTGCCCTCCAGGCCGTGCTTGACGGCGTTCTCGACCAGGGGCTGGAGGCAGAGGAAGGGCAGGGCGACCGGCAGCACCTCGGGGGCGATCTGGAGGGTGACGGCCAGGCGGTCGCCGAAGCGGGCCCGGACCAGCGCCAGGTAGTGGTCGATGGCGTGGAGCTCGTCGGCGAGGGTGGTGAAGTCGCCGTGCCGGCGGAACGAGTAGCGGGTGAAGTCGGCGAACTCCAGGAGCAGCTCGCGGGCGCGTTCGGGGTCGGTGCGGACGAACGAGGCGATCACCGCGAGCGAGTTGAAGACGAAGTGCGGGGAGATCTGGGCGCGCAGGGCCTTGATCTCGGCCTCGATGAGGCGGGTGCGGGACCGGTCGAGGTCCGCCAGCTCCAGCTGGACGGAGACCCAGCGGGCCACCTCCCCGGCCGCCCGGACCAGGACGGCCGACTCGCGGGGCGCGCAGGCGACGAGCGCCCCGTGCACCCGGTCGTCGACGGTGAGCGGGGCGACGACGGCCCAGCGCACCGCGCAGCCGGGGTCGTCGCAGGCGAGGGGGAACGCCTCGCCGCGGCCGGTGTGCAGCGGACCGGCGAGGCGCTCCATGATCGCGGTGCGGTGGTGGGCGCCCGCGCCGTCCCAGACCAGGACCTTTTCGGTGTCCGTCAGGCACAGGGCGTGGGTGCCGAGCAGGGAGCGCAGGGTGCGGGCCGCCTTGCGGGCGGTCTCCTCCGTCAGGCCCGCCCGCAGCGGGGGCGCGGCCAGGGAGGCGGTGTGCAGGGTCTGGAAGGTGGCGTGCTCGACGGGGGTGCCGAGTCCGGCGAGGCTCGCGGGCCGTGCCGTACGGCGTCCCAGCCAGAACCCGGCCGCCAGCAGCGGCAGCACGGCCACGCACAGCCCGGCCAGGAAGCCGCTCACGGCGTCACCTCTTCGCGCAGGTCCTCGGGCAGGTGGAAGCGGGCCAGGATCGCCGCCGTCCCGGCCGGGACCCGGCCCGGGGTGGCCAGCGAGACCAGCACCATGGTGAGGAAGGCCAGCGGGACCGACCACAGCGCGGGCCAGGCCAGCAGGGCGTGCGGCACCCCGTTGCCGGGGAGGCCGGCCATGGTGGCGGCGACGGCGGCCAGGGCCGAGCCGCCGCCGACCAGCATCCCGGCCGCGGCGCCGGGCGGGGTGAGCCGCCGCCACCAGATGCCGAGGACGAGCAGGGGGCAGAAGGAGGAGGCGGACACGGCGAAGGCGAGGCCGACGGCGTCGGCGGCCGGCAGTCCGCCGACCAGGGCGCTCGCCGCGAGCGGGACGGCCATGGCGAGCAGCGTGCCGAGCCGGAAGCGCCGTACGTGCCCGGCGCCGCGCGCGGGCAGCACGTCCTGGGTGAGGACGCCCGCCACGGCCATGGTCAGGCCGGACGCCGTGGACAGGAACGCGGCGAAGGCGCCCCCGGCGACCAGGGCGCCCAGGAGGTCGCCGCCCACTCCCCCGACGATCCGGCCGGGCAGCAGCAGGACGACGGCGTCCGCGTCGCCGGTGAGGGCGAGCTCGGGGGCGTAGAGGCGGCCGAGGGCGCCGTAGACGGGCGGCAGCAGGTAGAAGGCGCCGGTCAGGGCGAGGACGGCGACGGTGGTGCGGCGGGCGGCGACGCCGTGCGGGCTGGTGTAGAAGCGGACCACGACGTGCGGCAGGCCCATGGTGCCGAGGAAGGTGGCGAGGATCAGCCCGTAGGTGGCGTACAGGGGGCGGTCATCGCGGCTCTCGGCCCAGGACGGCGACAGGGCGTCGCCGGTGGTGCGTCCGGCGCCGGGGGCGGCGGTGCCGGGGGCGAAGGTGAGGCGGGTGCCGCGTTCGACGCGGTGGGGCCCGGCGGAAAGGGTCAGGCGGGCGCCGTCGTGGGTGCGGCCGTCGACGGTGCCGTCGACCGTGACGGTCAGGGGGGCCTTCAGGTCGAGGGTGAGCGTGTCGTCGACGCGGACGGTGCGCTGGTCGCGGAAGGCGGCCGGTTCGTCGAAGGCGTGGCGGGGGGCGCCGTCGCCCTGCCAGGCCAGGACCAGGAAGAGGGCGGGGACGAGCAGGGCGGTCAGTTTCAGCCAGTACTGGAAGGCCTGGACGAAGGTGATGCTGCGCATGCCGCCGGCCGCGACGATCGCGGTGACGACGGCGGCGACGATCACGGCGCCCAGCCAGTCGGGGGCCCCGGTCAGCACGGTCAGCGTCAGTCCGGCGCCCTGGAGCTGGGGCAGCAGGTACAGCCAGCCGACGCCGAGGACGAAGGCCCCGGCGAGGCGCCGTACCGCCGGGGAGGCGAGGCGGGCCTCGGCGAAGTCGGGCAGGGTGTAGGCGCCCGAGCGGCGCAGCGGGGCGGCGACGAACAGGAGCAGGACCAGGTAGCCGGCGGTGTAGCCGACCGGGTACCAGAGCATGTCGGGGCCCTGGACGAGGACCAGGCCGGCGATGCCGAGGAAGGACGCGGCGGAGAGGTACTCGCCGCTGATGGCGGCGGCGTTCAGGCGGGGGCCGACGGTGCGGGAGGCGACGTAGAAGTCGGAGGTGGTGCGGGAGACGCGCAGGCCGAAGGCGCCCACGAGGACGGTCGCGACGACGACGAGGGCGACGGCGGTGACGGCGTAACCGGAGTTCACGGCGGGTGCGGGGCCTAACGGTCCTCGACCAGGCGGTCCTCGACCAGGCGGACGAGGTCGCGTTCGTTGCGTTCGGCGCGGCGCACGTACCAGCGGGCGAGGAGGACGAGCGGGAGGTACAGGCCGAAGCCGAGGACGGCCCCTTGCGCGCCGCGGGCGCCGGGCAGCGCCGCGAACAGCAGCGGCAGCGGGCCGACGAGCAGCCCGAGCACCGCGAGGGCGGCGAGGGCGGCGCGCAGCTGGGTGCGCATCAGGGAGCGGATGTAGGTGTGGCCGAGGGTGGTCTGCTCGTCGATCTCGGTGCGCGGGCGGTGGGGGCCCGGGGCGCGGCGGGCGCGGCGGGGCGGGCCGGTGACGACGACGCGGCGCGGGGCGGGGTCCTGGTGCGGCACCGTCACGGCCTCCTCATCAGCAGGTCCCGCAGCTGGCGGGCGTGCCGCCGGCTGACCTGGAGTTCCTCTCCGCCGACCAGGACGCTGACGGTGCCCGCGGCCAGGCGGAGTTCGCCGATGTGGCGCAGGGCGACCAGGTGGCGGCGGTGGATGCGGACGAAGCCGCGGGAGCGCCAGCGCTCCTCCAGGGTGGACAGCGGGATGCGGACGAGGTGGCTGCCCCGGGCGGTGTGCAGGCGGGCGTAGTCGCCCTGGGCCTCGACGTGGGTGATGTCGTCGACGGCGACGAAACGGGTCACGCCGCCGAGCTCGACGGGGAGGTGGTCGGGGTCGGGCTCGTGCACCGGGATGCGGGGCGCGGCGCCGTGCGGGCCGGTGGCGTGCGGGCCCGCGGCATGCAGGCCCGCGGCATGCAGGCCCGCGGCATGCGGGCCCGCGGCATGCGGGCCGGCGACGCGGTGGCCGGCGGCGGACCGTTCGGCGGCGCGGCGGACCGCCTCCGCCAGCCGTTCCCGGCGGACGGGCTTGAGGACGTAGTCGACGGCCTTGAGATCGAAGGCCTGCACGGCGAAGTCCTCGTGGGCGGTGACGAACACGACCAGCGGCGGCCGGGCGAAGCCGGTCAGCAGCCGGGCCAGGTCCAGGCCGTCCAGGCCCGGCATCTGGATGTCGAGGAAGACCACGTCGAGGGCGTCGGGCCCGTCGGGGCCGCAGGCCAGCGCGCGGTTGATGCGGCGCAGCGCCTCGGTCGCGTCGCCGGCGCCCTCCGCGCTGCCGATCCGGGGGTCGGCGTTGAGCAGGTAGAGCACCTCCTCCAGGGAGGGGCGTTCGTCGTCGACGGCGAGGGCGCGCAGCATGAACGTGGAGTCTAGGAGCAATCCGTACGCCTGCACACGTGTCCGGTGTGGACGTTCGCGCTGGATACAGTGCCCGCATGAACAGCAGGCCGGCGCCTTTCGACGAGCTCGACCGGAAGATCATCACCGCGCTGATGGCGAACGCCAGGACGTCCTTCGCCGAGATCGGCGCGGGCGTGGGGCTGTCGGCGACGGCGGTCAAGCGCCGGGTGGACCGGCTGCGGGAGACCGGGGTGATCACCGGGTTCACGGCGACGGTGAAGCCGTCGGCGCTGGGCTGGCGCACGGAGGCGTACGTGGAGGTGTACTGCGAGGGCGCGGCGCCGCCGCGGCGGCTGGCGGAGGTGGTGCGCAACCATCCGGAGATCACGGCGGCGATGACGGTGACCGGCGGGGCGGACGCGCTGCTGCACGTGCGAGCGCGGGACGTGGAGCATTTCGAGGAGGTGCTGGAGCGGATCCGCGCGGAGCCGTTCATCCGGAAGACGATCAGTGTGATGGTGCTGTCCCATCTGATCCCGGAGAGCCCGGAGGCCGGGGCCAGCCATCCCGCGCCCCAGAGCGCAGCAGAACTGCGCTGACCTGGGGAAAAACGCAGCATTGCTGCGCCGACACGCAGCTTTTGTCGCTTGTCGTCCGCCTCCGCCGGTTCCTACCGTGATGTCATCACCCCGTCACTCACCGTCAGGAAGCGGAGGAACCCCTCTGTGTCCGACTCCGTGCCCGGCTCCGTGCCCGGCTCCCGTGTGCCGCGCCGGCGGCGCTTCCTCGTCTGCGAACCCAGACACTTCGCCGTGCGGTACGCGATCAACCCCTGGATGCGGCCCGGCGAACCCGTGGACGTCATCCGTGCCCTGGACCAGTGGCAGGCGCTGGTGGACACCTACCGCGCCCACGGCCACACCGTGGAGACCGTGGCGCCGGTGCCCGGCCTGCCGGACATGGTCTTCGCCGCCAACGCGGCCGTCGTGGTGGAGGGCCGGGTCTTCGGCTCCCTCTTCCACGCGCCCGAACGCCGCCCCGAGTCCGTGCCCTACGAGGCGTGGTTCAAGCAGGCGGGGTTCGAGGTCCACCACCCCGAGTCGGTCTGCGAGGGCGAGGGTGATCTGGTGCCCGCGGGCCGCTGGATCCTCGCCGGGACCGGGTTCCGCACCACCCGGGAGGCCCATCGGGAGGTGCAGGAGTTCTTCGGCGTCCCGGTGATCGGCCTGACGCTCGTGGACCCGTACTTCTACCACCTGGACACGGCACTGTTCGTCCTCGACGACGGGAGCGAGGGAGGCGACGGGAACATCGCCTACTACCCCGAGGCGTTCTCGCCGGGCAGCCGCGAGGTGCTCGCCCGGCTGTACCCGGACGCGGTCGTCGCCACCCGCGAGGACGCCCTGGCGTTCGGGCTCAACTCCGTCTGCGACGGACGCCACGTGTTCATCTCGCCGGGGGCGACCGCCCTCGCCGGCCGGCTCGCCGACCGCGGCTACGTCCCCGTCCCCGTCGACCTGTCCGAGCTCCACAAGGCAGGCGGCGGCATCAAGTGCTGCACCCAGGAGATCCGGGAGAACCGCTCATGACTGCATCCGCCGACCGCACGCGCAGCTCGGAGGAGCTCATCCGCGCCGAGGAGCCCGTCCTCGCGCACAACTACCACCCGCTGCCCGTGGTCGTCGCCCGCGCCGAGGGTGCCTGGGTGGAGGACGTGGAGGGCCGCCGCTACCTCGACATGCTCGCCGGGTACTCGGCGCTCAACTTCGGCCACCGCCACCCGGCGCTGATCGAGGCGGCCCACCGCCAGCTCGACCGGCTCACCCTCACCTCCCGGGCCTTCCACAACGACCGGCTCGCCGCCTTCGCCGAGCGGCTGGCCGCGCTGACCGGCCAGGACATGGTGCTGCCGATGAACACCGGCGCGGAGGCGGTGGAGAGCGGCATCAAGGTGGCCCGCAAGTGGGCGTACGAGGTGAAGGGCGTCCCCGGCGGCCGGGCGACGATCGTGGTCGCGGCGGACAACTTCCACGGCCGTACGACGACGATCGTCGGCTTCTCGACGGACGAGACGGCCCGGTCGGGCTTCGGTCCGTTCACGCCGGGCTTCCGGATCGTGCCGTACAACGACCTGGCGGCGATGGAGGCGGCGGTCGACGAGACGACGGCGGCCGTGCTGATCGAGCCGGTCCAGGGCGAGGCGGGCGTCGTCGTCCCGGACGACGGCTACCTGAGCGGCGTACGGGAACTGACCCGCCGCGCGGGCTGCCTGTTCGTCGCGGACGAGATCCAGTCCGGCCTCGGGCGCACCGGGCGCACGCTGGCCGTCGAGCACGAGTCCGTCGTCCCGGACCTCGTCCTGCTCGGCAAGGCGCTGGGCGGCGGCATCGTGCCGGTGTCGGCGGTGGTCGGGAGCCGGGAGGTGCTGGGGGTGCTGCGGCCTGGCGAGCACGGCTCGACGTTCGGCGGCAATCCGCTGGCCGCGGCGGTCGGCACGGCGGTGGTGGAGCTGCTGGAGACCGGTGAGTTCCAGCGCCGGGCGGCCGAGCTGGGCGTGGTGCTGCGCGAGGGCCTCGACGCGCTGACCGGCAAGGGCGTCGTCGGTTTCCGGGCGCGCGGCCTGTGGGCGGGCGTCGACGTCGATCCGGCTCTCGGCACCGGCCGCGAGGTCAGCGAGCGCCTGATGCGGGAGGGCATCCTCGTCAAGGACACCCACGGCTCCACGATCCGCCTGGCGCCGCCGCTGACCGTCACCGAGGACGAGCTGCGGCAGGCTCTCGGGGCGCTGGAGAAGGTACTGACCGCCTGACCGACGCGGGGCGCGGTCCGTGGGACGCTCGTCCCCGTCCCGGACGCGGGCGCGCTGCCTGCTGCCTGCTGCCTGCTGCTGAGGTGGGCCGAAGATCCGAGTGGCCGTCGGCCCGCCTCCGCGACCCCGCTACGGAACGGTCCGGCCATCCCTGTCGAGCCGTTCCACGTGCGCCACGTTCTCCCGGTCCTCCTCGTCGTCGCCGGCCGTGCCCGCGAACCAGGCGTCGAGGATCTCCTCCAGCAGGGGCCCGGAGGTCAGCCGGAGGCTGAGCGCGAGGACGTTGGCGTCGTTCCAGCGGCGGGCGCCGTCCGCGGTGTAGGCGTCGGTGCACAGGGCCGCCCGGACGCCGGGCACCTTGTTGGCGGCGATCGACGCGCCGGTCCCGGTCCAGCAGCACACCACGGCCTGATCGGCCGTCCCGGCGGCGACCTCCCGGGCCGCCCGCTCCGAGCACACCGCCCACCGGCTGTCCTCGCCGGGGTGCAGCGCACCGTGCGGGAGCACCTCGTGGCCGCGCCGGCGCAGTTCCTCGACGAGGAGGCGGGCGACGGGTTCGTCCATGTCGGAGGAGACGGAGATCCGCATGGACGGGAGCCTACCGGCACCGTCCGGCCCAGCAGGCCCGGGCAGGGCGACCGGCCCGGAAGCACTCGGGGCCCGGTACAGCGGCCGTCCGTCGCCGTCACGGGTGCATCGGCTCACCAGCCAGGCGAAGGCGTCCGGTCGGGGCGCCGGGACCACACACGCAGAGGTTGAGCCGGGGTCTTCCTCTGCGGGGGCGGGGAGGAAGCCGACGGGTGGTCGGGCAGCTCGTACGGGGTGGAACCATCCCCGCGGGTGCGGGGAGCAGCGTCGGCCAGGCGTATGCGCTGGACTTCGCCGGGGACCATCCCCGCGGGTGCGGGGAGCGGCCGGGGCTGCCACGGGGCCTCCAAAGGAAGTCGGGACCATCCCCGCGGGTGCGGGGAGCAGTCATGGACCTCCCCAGCGACCAGTTCCTCGTGGGGACCATCCCCGCGGGTGCGGGGAGCAGCCGGCACTGGGTCGACGCCGACTCCGACGGCTGGGACCATCCCCGCGGGTGCGGGGAGCAGCATTCCCCGCCCCGCCGGACCCTCACCGGGATGGGACCATCCCCGCGGGTGCGGGGAGCAGTTTCTCTGGTTCGCGGGATCACGTACCTGTTGAGGACCATCCCCGCGGGTGCGGGGAGCAGTACCTCGATGCGAACAAGGCGCAGCTGGCGCTGGGACCATCCCCGCGGGTGCGGGGAGCAGTTTGCAGCACACCGAACACGATCAAGGCCGCGGGGACCATCCCCGCGGGTGCGGGGAGCAGCGCAGCAACTGGGCGGAGTCCATCGGCGGCCGGGGACCATCCCCGCGGGTGCGGGGAGCAGACTGCGTGAGCTGGGAGTTTATGGCGGCGGGGACGTGGTCTCGTCGACTTTTGCGGATTCGGGCAAATGAGGCATAGGTGTTTTTCGGTTTGCGAGTGCTTCTTGGCGGGGCAATGGCGAATCCCTCAGCGTACGCCGCCGGATGCCCTTTCTCTTACTAGATCCACTGTTTCGCGGATTCGAGTGCGCGGCATCCTGCTGACCCTGTATCAATCCGCCATGGACAGTGGGGGGATTGCCCGTTCGGGCATGCTGTGCCGGCTTGGGGGGCCGGCCCGGTCCGTGTGGGCCAAGCATGACCATGGCACCGAGGGCTGGCTGCCGTTGTGGCGGCATATGGAGGACAGTGCCGCGGTGGCCGGCCTGTTGTGGGACCGGTGGCTGCCCGTAGGGGTGCGCAGGCTGGTCGCCGAGGGGTTGCCGCGAGGCGAGGTGGACGCACGCGCCCTCGCCGTGTGGCTCGCCGGCGTGCACGACATCGGCAAGGCCACGCCCGCGTTCGCCTGTCGGGTCGATCAGCTTGCCGAGGCGATGCGCGGCCAGGGTCTGGAGATGCGTTCGGCGAAGGCGTTCGGGCCGGACCGTCGGATCGCGCCGCACGGTCTGGCCGGGCAGGTGCTGCTGGGGGACTGGCTGGAGGAGCGGCACGGGTGGGCGTCCGCCCGGACCGGGCAGTTCACGGTTGCCGTGGGCGGGCATCACGGGGTGCCGCCCGAGCACGGGCAGATCAAGGCCCTCTACGAGCATGAGGAGTTGCTGCATACTCCGGGGCCGAGTGGTCGCGTCTGGCGGCAGGTGCAGACCGAGTTGCTCGATGCCTGCGCCGAGCGTTTCGGGGTGGCCGAGCGACTCGGGGCGTGGCGGGTGGTGAAGCTGCCGCAGCCGGTGCGGGTGCTGCTCACCGCGCTGGTCATCGTCTCCGACTGGATCGCCGGCAACCCGGATCTCTTCCCGTACTTCCCGGACGGGGCGTCCCGCAGCGACGAGGAGCGCCTCGCCGCGGCCTGGCGGGGCCTGGACCTGCCGGAACCTTGGCGGGCCGAGGAACCCGACGGGAGCGCGCAGGAGTTGTTCGCCTCCCGGTTCGGGCTGCCCGCGAAAGCGACGGTACGCCCGGTGCAGGAGGCGGCCGTGGAGCTCGCGCGGGAGACGGAGGCGCCGGGGCTGATGATCGTCGAGGCGCCGATGGGCGAGGGCAAGACGGAGGCGGCGCTCGCCGTGACCGAGGTCTTCGCCGCGCGCTCGGGTGCGGGAGGGGTGTTCTTCGCGTTGCCCACCATGGCCACCGGCAATGCGATGTTCCCGCGTCTGCTCGACTGGATGAGGCGGCTGCCCGGGGCGGGAGGCACACGCCGGTCGGTACATCTGGCCCATTCCAAGGCGGCGCTCAACGAGGACTTCGCCGGGTTGATGGCGCGTGCGGGGCGGGTCACGGCCGTCGATGTGGGTGAGGAGACGGCGGTTCCGGTCCGGCGGCAGCCGGATGACGGGCGGCGTCGTGCGGGTGCCGAACTGGTGGCGCACGCGTGGTTGCGGGGCCGTAAGAAGGCGATGCTGGCGTCGTTCGTGACAGGCACCGTGGACCAGTTGCTGTTCATGGGGCTGAAGAGCAGGCATCTGGCGCTTCGGCACCTGGCCCTCGCGGGGAAGGTCGTCGTCATCGACGAGGCACACGCCTACGACACCTACATGAGCGTGTATCTCGACCGAGTGCTGTCGTGGCTGGGGGCCTACCGGGTGCCGGTGGTCGTGTTGTCGGCGACGCTGCCCGCCGCCCGTCGGCGTGCACTTCTGCAGGCGTATGCAGGGGGCGGTCCAGGGGGCACCGCCGAGGAGAGCACGGAGGCGGAAGAGAGCGCGTACCCGCTGCTCACCGCCGTCGTCCCCGGGGGCGTCCCGGTGGTGCGCCGTCCGCGGGCGTCGGGCCGGGCCACGGACGTGGAGGTGGAGCGGCTCGCCGACGGCCTGGACGTCCTCACCGGCCGGCTGGAGGAGGAACTCGCCGGGGGCGGGTGCGTCCTGGTGGTGCGCAACACGGTCAAACGGGTGCTGGAGACCGCCCGTGTGCTGCGGGCCAGGTTCGGTGACGAGGACGTCACTGTCGCGCACTCGTGTTTCGTCGATCTCGACCGGGCGGCCAAGGACCGTGATCTGCTCGATCGTTTCGGTCCGCCGGGGAAGGCGACCGGGCGGCCCGTCGGGCGGCACATCGTGGTGGCCAGCCAGGTGGCGGAGCAGTCCCTGGACGTGGACTTCGACCTGCTGGTGAGCGATCTGTGTCCGGTGGACCTGCTCCTGCAGCGCATGGGCCGGCTGCACCGCCACCGGCGTGGACCGGGCCAGAGCGAGCGGCCCGAGCGGCTGCGCAGGGCCCGCTGCCTGCTGACGGGAGCGGACTGGGGCGACCGGACGGCGGACGTGCCCGATCCGGTGCGGGGCTCGGTCGCCGTGTACGGGCGGTACGCGCTGCTGCGGTCGGCCGCGGCGCTGCTGCCCCACCTGGAGGGCGGACCGGAGCGCCCGGTGCGGCTGCCGTCGGACATCAGTGTGCTGGTGCAGGGGGCGTACGGGCAGGGGCCGGCCGGACCGGAGCACTGGGCCGGTGCGCTGGAGGAGGCCCGGGTGCGGTTCGACGAGCACCGGGCGGACCAGGCCGAGCGGGCGGCGGTGTTCCGTCTCGGTGAGGTCGGACGGCCGGGGAGGCCGCTGTTCGGCTGGGTGGCGGCGGGGGTGGGGGACGCCGACGACAGCCGGGCCGGGCGGGCCCAGGTGCGGGACGGCCGGGAGAGCCTGGAGGTCGTCGTCGTACAGCGGCGCGACGACGGGAGCCTCGCCACCCTGCCCTGGCTGGAGGCGGGCCGGAAGGGCCGGCGGCGCGGAGGTCTGGAGCTGCCGCGGGAGCAGACGTCGACACCGTTCGCGGCCCGTACGGCGGCCGGGTGCGGGCTGCGGCTGCCCCTGCAGTTCTCCTCCGCCGAGACCATGGACCGGGCCATCGAGGAACTGGAGCGGCTGTATCTGCGCGCCTGGCAGGGCAAGGACAGCCCCTGGCTGTCCGACCAGCTGATTCTCACGCTCGACGAGGACTGTCGGACCCGTCTGGCCAGGCTTCTTGCTCCGCTACAGCCGCCTGGCACGCGTTGCGCACCGTCGTCACCACCCATGTACCCCTGCCGCCCGGTCCGCCGGACGAGGCGCCGCGGCACGACCCGTTCGAGGCCCTGCCCGATGTCTCGGAGGATGAGAGCGTCTGATGTTCCTCTCCCGTTTCCGCGTCAACACCGCGCGGCCCGGCGCCCGCCGCCTCCTGTCCTCACCTCAGGCCATGCACGCGGCCGTCATGTCGTCCTTCCCTCACCTCCT